>JAJFTK010000126.1 GCA_021372945.1 Planctomycetaceae bacterium
CATATTATCGCCCGATTTGCCGCCACACTGGAGCCGATGCCGACTGACCGAATCAGTGAAAGCACGCGAATAATCAAAGCTCTGGTCGCACGGCGGAATCAATTAGTGGACCTGCATACGGCTGAATCCAACCGCCTGGAACATGCTGAAGTCAAGAATGTTCAACGCAGTATTATGGCTCTTTTAAAAACAATCCAGGCCCAACTGAAAAATGTCGATGAGCAGATTCGAGAGCACATCGAAAAGACACCCCAACTACGGCAGCGATCTGAAATCATCGATTCCGCACCCGGCATTGGGCCAACCACCGCTCATATGCTGGTGACCGAACTGCCGGAATTGGGACAGCTCAACCGGCGGCAAATCGCTGCACTTGTTGGCGTTGCTCCGATCGCGCGCGACAGCGGCACCTTCCGCGGCAAACGTCCGCGGCGGGTCAAACATTGTTTTTATTCTTGATTTTACAAGTATTTAGTGCTTTACTAGGGATGATTGTCCCGGTTTATTCTATTGTTCTATTATAAATTGGTTTCCAATAGCCGGTAATCTTTCAGGTTCGCACTTATAAATCCAACCCGGCTATGCCTGTATGGCTCGCGGCAGGCACTTTCTGAACCAACGGTTGATCGAACTTCGTATCCGGCGCGTGCCGATAAGCCGGTTCCAAGTTACTTTCGTAAAAGCACTTATAATCTTTGTCAGCAATACTTGGGAGATCAGTTATGGCCTCAGCGGTAAAAGGTGTATGGGCGATTGACATCGGTTCCAATGCACTCAAAGCGCTCCGAATGCATCAGGGTGCCAACGGTCTTGAAGTCCTTGACTTTGCGTATCTGGAGCATTCCAAGAACCTTTCTTCCGGCGAAGTTCAGGCTGCCGAAAGGGAACAGATCATCTCGGATACCATTCACAGGTTCATGGAAGAAAAAGACTTAAGCCAGGAAGAAGTCGCCATCTCCATCGCCGGCCAAAACAGCTTTGCGCGTTTTATCAAACTTCCCCCCGTCGAGCCTAAGAAGATCCCCGAGATCATTCAGTTCGAGGCCGTTCAGCAGATCCCCTTTGATATTAACGAAGTCGAATGGGATTGGCAGCTCATGGAGACCGAAGGCAGTCCCGACAAGGAAGTCGGCCTTTTTGCGATCAAAAATGAACTTATCGCCGAGGTCATGGACCATTTTACCAAGGGCAATGTGCGCGTTTCCTGCGTCCAGATCGCCCCGATGGCCCTGTACAATTACGCATATTACGACCTCAAAGAAGTCACCGAAAGCCCCCGCAAGGCCACCGTTATCCTCGATATGGGGGCCGAAAACACGACTTTGGTTATATGTACCAAGGACAGCGTCTGGCAGCGCAGCATCCGTATTGGCGGCAATACCTTCACGCAGGCCATCGCCGATGCATTCCGCAAGAGCTTCGAAACAGCCGAAAAGCTCAAACGCACCGCCCCCATGAGCAAGTACATGCGCCAGATCTACACCGCCATGAAGCCGGTCTATACCGATTTGGGGGGCGAGGTCCAGCGAAGTCTTGGCTTCTACAGCAGCAGCCCGCAGGGCCGTGATAAGACCCTTACCCGCATTATTGCCGTCGGCGGCGGTTTGAAACTTCAAGGCCTTGCCAAGTACCTCACGCAGACCCTGGGAATGCAGGTCATCAAGCCGGATTCGTTTGAGAGATTAGCCCTTGCGCCGGAGTTGTCGGCTGCCAAGTTCCACGAGAATGTATCGGATTTTGGCGTTGTTTATGGGCTTGGCGCCCAATTGCTCGGCGAGGCTCGCATTCGAACGAACCTTCTGCCTCGAAAGATCGCCAGGGCCATGGCATGGACGCGAAAGGCTCGAATGTTCACCGTTGCGGCCGCGATTCTTATGGTCGTTATGCTTCTGGGGGTCGCAAAGGCCTTCCGCGATAAAAGTGTTTATCAACGACACGCCGCTGAACGCCAGCAAATCCAGGCTGTCTTATCGCAGGTCCAGGAGATTAAAAGCGCGGTGTCGGAACAAGAGGGCCGTCAGCAGCCGTTAACCGCCCAGATTGATAAGCAAAAGGACTTTTTTAAGTACCGCCAGATCGTGCCGCTTTTTATTGAAAGCGTCATCAAGTGTCTGCCGAGCAAGGATAACATGCCTTCGCAAAAGGAGTTGTGGGACGCGTTCGAGCAGGGCAATGTCGAAGTCATCAAGAGCGTGCCGCGGCCGGAAAGAAAGCAGATGTTTGTGACCCGCTTTGCCGTGGAATACGCCGGCGACGTGGAGAAAGCTGCCTTTCCTCAGTTGGTCAATAAATTCGAAAGAGGTTTCGGCGGTCCTCGAGCTCCGGTGATGGGGCCGCAAATGGATATGATGATGATGGAAGGGATGCCGATGATGCCGGGTGGCGAAGGCCCCAGTATCAGTCCGGATGGCTTGCCTATGGCGCCGGCGGAAGCCCCCAGTGCCGGATTTACGGTAACCATAGAAGGGTACAGCCCTTACAAAAACATCGCCGAACTGCTGGATCCGCCGCGGGCAGGCGACGACCAGACGAGGTGGGGTTTAATTACGCGGCTTGGAAACGTTGCCAAGTTGTTCCCGGGCAGCGCGTTCGAACTCTATAAGAAATCGGACATTAAGCATTTTAAAGTGGAAACCGGCCTGGTCGATCCGCAAGACAAGAATATGCCCGCGGGCATCGGCATTTCCAGACAGGTTGAACGCGTTCCGGCACAGATCGCTCAGCAGAATTCCAGAAGAGATGTGCAGCCTGAGATGATGATGATGCCGGAATTCGGGTTCGAAGGAGGCGCGGTAAGCCGTACTCAGTATGTGACAACCGAGACTGTTTTAATTGACCCCATGACCGATGAAGAGATCAGCAAGACCTTTGACATCTATACGCAGAAGGACCTTGACGCCGATCCCAAGCTGACCCCAAGAGACCTGGGGCGCAAAAAAATGACGTCCTACGGCAATGAACAATTTATTACGCGCGATTACTGGTTTAGGATCCAGGCGAAATTTGTTTGGAAGGACGCGCCCAAAGACCCCATGGCAGCTATACAATCTTCAATGATGTAATTCACAAAGGCAGATCGTCATGAATATATCGCTGAAACCGGTTTCTGTTTTTCTCAAGAAGTATGCCGCGCTGCTTCCATCCGCGGGCATCATCGCCGCATCGCTGCTCCTGTTTGTTCCAATTTACCTTATCGGCGGATCGGTCAAGAAGTCGATGGCTTCAAGCGCTAGCCTTGCCCGCCAGGTGCAATCCGAATTGAGTGATGTTCCCGGCAAGAATAAGGCCGAGCAGGTGAAACTCTATATGGACAAGCTGCAGGAGGATGCCGAGCAGGTGGAAAACCTGGCCTTACAGAGCTGCCGCCGGGACCTGATCACCTATGTGGACGTGATCTTTCCCAAGCCGCTGGATTCATCGGCTCAGGTCTTTCACGAATTCGGACGCAAATATCGATTAGCCATCGAGGAGATGCTCAAATCGCTCAATGCGCTCGATGCGCCAAGCGATAACGAGATTCGCGCCAGAACAGGGATCAACACATACGCCACCGCACTGGGAGGGCGCGGAAACGTTTCCAGCGCTGTGGACCCCAGGATCGACGGCCTTTGCCTGTCGCGCGCGCAGGAAATATCGGTGTATGGTCATCCCAAAGCGTTCCAATGGTACGATTTCTGGGAAAACTACAAGTTTGCCGGCGAAGAGCAAGCTATGCAAGATTGCTGGGATTCTCAAGCGGCGTTTTGGATCTATCAGGATGTCGCCGAGACCATTGAAAAAATGAATGGATCCAGATCGACTGTGAGCGATTCGCCCGTCAAACGATTACTGGGCGTGAGTTTTACAGGGCCCGTCGTCGTTGCGGGGGGGGATAATCAGTTGTATGGCGAGGTCATGTTTGACCGGCAGGTGGCCGGACGCGATATTCCCAACTATGTGACAACGAAGCTGGCCAGTAATTTCCTTGCTGTCTCGCCGACCGGCCGCATCGGTAATGAAGATCTGGATATTGTGCATTTCGCGGTTTCCGTCGTTGTGGACAATCGTTCGGTAGTTGCCTTCCTCAAAGAACTGTGCAGTGAAAAAACTCACAGTTTCCACACGGATTTTACCGCCGCGGGAGAAGAGGTCAAGGCGCGTCACAACCAGATCTCCATTCTGCAAAGCGATGTCAAGGCGATCGATCCGGCCAGCCCGGAACATCGGCTGTATCGCTATGGAAAAAGTGCCGCGATGCAGGTGGATCTGGTTTGCGAATACCAGTTCTACAGAAAGAGCTACGATGCTCTTAAACCCAAACCCATTCAGGACCGCTTGGATCAGACGGCAGCGGCAGAGACCCCCGGAATGACCGCGCCAATGCCATAGGTTTCTAACGAACTGCCGCTCAAGGAAAATGGAACGATGAAGAAAAGCAATATTCTGCAGATGCTTGAAACGCATGTCGATAAAATAGTGCTCGGCGCGCTGTCGCTGGTGAGCCTTGTGATTCTGTGGGTCTATGTCATTGGCAATCCTTACGGGGTACAAGTCGAAGGCCAGAAACGCGGGCCCGGCGAGATCGACAGTTACGTCGCCAAAAGAGCCGACGCTTTAAGGCAGGAACTTGACAAATTTGCCGACCCCATCATCTATGATAAGACCTATTTGGCGGATTTCGAAAAACTTCTGCAGTGCCCCGTCAGCGAAATTGCCTCCTTGCCCATTCCTTACCCGGGCAAGGGAGAGGCAGGCATCGATACGGACCGTCGCTACCCCATCCCGGAAATTGTTCCGCTGACCGGTGTTGCCGCGCTGCATCTGCGCGGAGCAGGTCTTGTTCCGCTGGAGCAGGCGACGCCGGATAATTCGCTTGCGGGGATGAACGTAGAATTGCAGGATGTTGACCTGGTCACCGTTTCGGCCAATTTCAATGTGCAGTCACTTTATAATGCCTTTCAGCAAAGTTTTTACGGTCCGCGTTTGAAGGCTGCATGGAGAGATTCCAATTTTGCCAAACCCGTCTTTGCACGGGTTGACCTGCAGCGGCGCGAATTGTTTGAGGATGGGACATGGGGCGACTGGACGGCCGTCTCCCGCACAAAGATCGACATGTATCGGAAGCTGATCGAGGATCTGCCTCTGACAACGGACCAACTGCAATATGATGTCAGTGTCTGGATCCAGCAGTATGCCGACAAAAAGGTGCAGCAGGATGTTCTCCAGCCCCAGGCCTACACTTTCAACATCAGCCGTGCCGAATGGATGCCGCCGACTTATCTGCAGCAGGCGTTGGATTTGATCAAAAAACAGGAGGATGCGGCACTGCGTCAGCAGCGGGAAGAACGCGCAAAGCTTCTGGAATCGGCCAGCAAGGAGACCGGAATGACGGGGCGGCGTTCGGAGAGCACGCGTACTCAGCCGCGGCCCGAACCGCGACGCCAACCCGCAGGAAGAAGAGGCCGTGAAAATCCGGTCGATATGATGATGCCGGGCAATGAGATGCTTGCGACGCCCCGGCAGCCCGTCCGTAAAGAGCGTACGTTGAATGACATTAAAGCGGAGGTGCAAAAAACTCTGCTTACGGACCAGGCGGGCCCCGAGTCCATGAAGGACTCTTTGCTGGTGTGGGCGCACGACGATACCGCCCGCCCGGGCAGCACCTATCAGTATCGCCTTCGCATCGGCGTCTTCAATCCGATTGCCGGCAAAGGGTGGTGCCGCGAGGATCAGGTCCAATACAACAATCAGATCGTGCTGTGGAGCGGATTCACCGATCCGACAGGCGAGATTTATGTCCCCAAGCGCGTCCATGTCTTCCCCATAGAAATGATAGCGGCCAAGAACGGCTCTTCGGCCGAAGGCGTCAAGGTGGAAGTCGCCAAATTCAATCTGGGTCGGTGGCGCACGCAGACGTTTGACGTTTACCCGGGGCAAGTCATCGGCCAGAAAGCTGAACCTAAGGTCGATCAAAAGCCGGTGCAGCCGGGAGCCGAAATGGGACTGGAAATGGGACTCATGCCGGGCATGATCGATCCCATGGCCGAACCCGCGATCGTCGATTTTACCACTTCGTACGTAATGGTGGACGTCAATCATCTGCTCACCTGGGGAACCGCGGCCCAGCGCCGCAGCACCTACGATATCATGCTTTATCATGATTCGATCCTGCGCATGCGCCAGGCGGCGATCGGGCGAGCCAACTGGAGTGCTGATCTTCGAAAAGAGTATCAATTGGTTCAGGACGAGATGGATCGCGCCGTGCAGCAGCGCATGATCGAAGGCGGCGGCGAAATGCCTTTCTTTGAGGGCGGCCCGTTCATGCAGGGCGGCGTTTAGTTCCCGCCGGCCTGCGAGCCTGAAAGTCAAGCCGAGTTGCCGGTTTCTTGCGCTGAGCGGCTATCCAACGCTTGGCTGATGCAGTTGTTCTTCAGCGAATTGTCTCCACCGGCCGGGTCCGTCGCGATGGAAGATCTCAAATGACTCGTCACTGACCAGCCGGCTCAGGATGGATTTCCTCTGATCGGGATCAGGGATCTCGTCAAGCATCCGAGCGCGGATGCACTCGAGCTGCTCCAGGAACCTGCCGTGCTGCTCTGTGAAGATCTCTTCAAGCTTCTTTCGCAAATGACCCGCGTACGCCGGGCATTGTCCGTCGGTTCCGATCGCGACCTGTAAGTGCCCTCGCTGGATCACCGCCGGCATATAGAAATCACATAATTCCGGCTGGTCCACGACGTTGCACAAAACCTCCAATTCCTGGCAGTCCTCGTAAACACGTCGATTCAGGACCAGGTCATTCGTGGCCGCAACAGCCAGCGTGGCCCCGACCAGGTAATCTTTGCTGTACGAGGCGATGATCAATTCGACTTGAGGGATCTGGAAAGATGGCAGCAATGTGCTGGCGACGTGTTCGGCAACAACGGTCACGCGAGCGCCGGATTGGGCCAGCATGTACACTTTGCGCGCCGATACGGTCCCGCCGCCCACCACAACGGCTCGGCGGCCTTCCATTTCCAGGTAGATCGCCAGTTTTGACATATCACCATTTTATGCGAAACAGGTCGATCTGCAAACAGGTATTTGCTCATTTCGTGTATTTAGCCGCCAGGAGGCCTTTTTTATTGTAATTATTCGCGTTTATACTAGAATTCTTGCGTTGTAGGTTTTTGGAGAAGCACGTGAGCGCCCAGGTACATATACAAACTCCTCTTACGGATGAGCTTATTGCCCGTTTGCATGCCGGTGACGAGGTCCTGATCAGCGGGGTCGTTTTGACCGCCAGGGATCAGGCGCATAAACGATTATGCACCTGCCTGGAACAGGGACGGCCCCTGCCTGTGGAACTGAGAGGGTCGGTGATATACTTCGTGGGCCCCACGCCGGCTTTGCCCGGGAAGATCATTGGGGCAGCGGGCCCGACAACCTCTTCGCGAATGGATGCCTTTACGCCTGCGCTTCTGGCCGGCGGCCTTAAGGGTACGATCGGCAAAGGGTATCGCAGCCGCGCTGTAAGAGATGCGATCGTGCAATATAAAGCCGTTCATTTTTCTGCGCTCGGAGGCGCAGCGGCGCTGCTAAACCGCTATATTACCGATTGCAGGGTCATCGCGTATCACGATCTTGGGCCCGAGGCAATTCATCAACTGAAGTTTCATCAGTTTCCCGCGGTGGTCGCCTACGACTCTTACGGAAATTCCGTTTATAACGAATAACTGGAAAGGTTCTAATTTGAAGATCGCCTTACTTGGAATGTCGCAGTCCGGCAAGAGCACGCTTTTATCCGCCATTTCCGGCAAAACGCCGGCAATCACCGGGCAGGCCGAGATCCATGAGCAGGTCGTTGGGGTTCCGGACGATCGGCTCGATTGGCTCACGCAATTATATCAGCCCAAGAAAACCGTGCATGCGACGATTGAATGCATGGACGTCCCCGGGCTGTCCTTCCTGGATGAACATGGCCGTACGAATGCCAGGCGGCTCCTCAATGAAATCCGAACTGTCGAGATGTTCGTCTTGGTCGTGCGGGCATTTGAAAACGCCTCGGTAGCGGCTTATCGCCAAAGCGTTAATCCTGCCAGGGACCTGCAGGAATTGAAGACGGAAATGCTGCTGACCGATCTGGAGATGATTACAACCCGCATCGATCGTTTGCAGAAACAGGTCAATAAGCCGGTCAAAACCCAGGCCCGAGACAAGCAGGAACTCGAATTGCAGTTGAAACTGCAGGATGCGATCGAGGCGGATCGTCCCATCCGCGGCGTCATCGAAAACGACCTGCAAATGGATTTGATCAGGCCGCTCAACTTTTTGACGTTGAAGCCGCTGATGGCCGTTGTCAACGTCAGCGAGGGGCAATGGAGCAAGCCCATCGATCTTGAAAACGGCGCCAAAGACATGCAGGTTATCCAGCTTAGCGCCGCTATCGAGGCGGAGTTGGCCCAGCTCGATCCTATCAGCCGCGGCGATTTCATGAAAGACCTGGGCCTGGAGGAACCGGCTTCGAAAAGATTCATTCAAAGCTGCTATCGCACGCTCGGCTTGATCAGTTTCCTGACGGTCGGCAAGGACGAGGTGCGGGCCTGGCCGATCGAAAAAGGAACCTCGGCCCTGGACGCCGCCGGCAAGATCCATTCGGATATCAAACGCGGTTTTATCCGGGCCGAAACGATGTCCTACACGGATTTGACGGAACTGGGGGATGAAAAGGCGGTGAAAGCCGCCGGTAAAATGCGGCTCGAAGGCAAACAATACGTCGTGCAGGATGGCGATATCATCAACTTCCGCTTTAATGTGTAAGCAGGGGACCGAGGTCTCGCAAATCCGCCTTCTGTTTCAGTAATTCGCGCTGTACCGCCTGGTGCGCGATCGACCTGGGGCTCCGGCCCATCTTGGCGGCCAAAGCGGCGCATACACCGGCGGCTTGTCCGGTTGCCATAGCCGCCGGCATAATGCGATAAGACGCTTGCGGTTCACGCGTTCCCGAAATGCACCGTCCCGCGACCAGCAGTCAACGTTTTTCGGGATCAAACACCGCAGGGGAATGTCGTAAGCCGTTCCGGCTCGCAGCCTCGTTAGAATCGTGCCTTTACCTTCGGGATTATGAATATCCACGGCGCAATTGCTCAACGATGCTTTCCATGATCGCTTCATCGCCAAGATTGAGTCCGCCGTATGAACCCGAAATCCCGATTTTACAGTGTTTCTCTGATTTCATTGCTTCTGCTAAAAACCATGTACTTTTCAGATACTATTCAATCCAAAAGTCGGTTCATCCGGTTAATGCGTAGGTGGCATGGTGGAGGTGGAGGATCCGAAGTTTTAGGTATTCGTCATCTCTGTATCCGCAGGCTTGGCGTTGTAGCATTCCGATTTTGCGGTTCATTACTTCCAGTTTGCCCGTGCTG
>JAJFTK010000127.1 GCA_021372945.1 Planctomycetaceae bacterium
TCTCAAGGGCGCCGATGGTGACCAGATCAACGCGATCTTGGCCGCCGCCGGGTACAATATGCGGAAATTAATAGCCGCATTTTTGTATGCGCTGACGGAATGGGTCGACTTTTTGGAAAATTGGCTGAGCAAAATGTCAAAAACTTCTGGCGTCACCGCGTTGGCCCGGCGATTTGAATTCGCAAAATGACTTTTTCAGGGACGACTAAGATCGGTCGCGCCGCTGAGCCACGTACCGGCGGCGTTGAAGGGGTACGGCCAGAAGAGCTGGACATCATAATGATAGAAGCTGTCAATGAGAACGTGCAGCCATGCGCCCAAAAGCCCCGCCAGCATCATCGAATGCCACGAAGCCCGGCCGGGCAGACCCAAAAGCGACATACTTTTTTCACAGAGAAATCTGAGCGGTTTGAGGTAATAGATCGCCAGGCCAAAGACTGCCCCGGCCAGACCGCCGATCAGCAGCGTATGAAAATGCCAGAGTTGATGCACCGGCCAGCCCGGCTCGAACCGCGCATCGGCCAGCACTTCGATATCGATCAGCACGTTGGCCGCTGCAAAGACCGGCACATCCACCCAGCGGCGAAGCAGCAGGCCAACAAAGCCGCTGGGTCCAAAATGATATGGCGTAAACGGCATGTGAAAGCCTACCCTTTCAGGTAGGCATCTTTGAGCAGGTAGTTGCGGACATAGTCGTTGACGGCGTCCTCCAGCGGGATCGTTTTCGCTTCGTAACCGGCTTGGCGAATCTTGGAAATATCGGCCTGTGTAAAGTACTGGTATTTGCCGCGGAGGACCTCGGGCATGTCCATATACTCGACGTTGAGCGGCTTGTCCAGCGCGCGAAAAACGGCCTGGGCCAGGTCATTCCAGTTGCGGGCGCGGCCGGTTCCGATATTGTAGATGCCGGCCAGGTCGGGGCGATCCAGAAAGAACAGCGTCATGGCAACAGCATCCCGAACATAGACGAAATCGCGGAGTTGGCCGCCATCCGGATAATCGCTGCGGTGGGATTTGAACAAGCGGACGCGGCCGGAGGACCGGATCTGTTCATACGCTTTTAGAACAAAGCTCCGCATCTCGCCTTTGTGGTACTCGTTCGGGCCAAAAACGTTGAAGAATTTGAGACCGACAAACTTATCCAGCAGGCCCTGCCGTCTGCACCAGAGGTCAAATATATGCTTGCTGTAGCCATACATATTCAGCGGGGTCAGATCCTGCAACTGATCTTCATCATCGGCGAAACCCTGCGATCCGTCGCCATAGGTGGCAGCACTGGAGGCGTAGATGAACCGCGCCCCGATCTCCAGGGCCCAGCCGGCCAGGAGCTTGGAAAATTCGTAATTGTTGCGGACGAGGTAGGAACAGTCGCGTTCGGTCGTATCGGAACAGGCGCCCATGTGGATGATCGCATCGACGTCGAGTTCGATCTCGGAATCGCTCACCATCTGAGAGAAGTCCTCCGATTCCATGTAATCCGCGAAGCGCAAGTTCCGCAGATTTTTCCAGCGCTCGTCCGTGCCGAGAATATCGACAATAAAAATATCATCGTACCCGCGCGCATTCAATTCCGCGATCAGCGCTGAACCGATGAAACCCGCTCCGCCGGTGACCAGGATCATAGTGATTTCTCCGCAAAGTGTTTTAGAGAAACATACCGGCAATGCAGGAGCATGTCAAAGCAAATATGGCCGATCTGCCCAGGCCTTTCTATGGTAAGACATCCAGGAGAGACAGGGCTAAGATCAGGGAACCCGCTTGACCGTGCAGTACAGGAAAGCAGCCCCAAAGGCGCACAGCACTACACTGCACGGCTCGGGCATCGGGACGAACGAATCGGATTGAGCAGCCTGCATGCCGGCACAGGCAATGCCGGCAGCAAAGACACTGAGCACCAATGAAAACAGTATTCGTTTCAAGTTGTTTTCTCCCAAAAGCGTGAAAGGATTGCTTACTCGCCGAAATTATCCCGCGGCGGGTTCTTTTCAAGGCGTTTGCGCAAATCCACGTTTTCGCGCCTGGTCGCCTCAAGGTCGAAGATCAGGTACTTGACCCCCAGCCGCAGGTAATCCAGAGACTGCTGGAGATTGGCAAGCTTCTGCTGCAGTTTCTCGTGGCTTTCGCTGCTCTTGCGGGCCAGGTGCACGATCCGATCATAGTCCTGCCGCGGCAAAGAATCAGTGTCCTTGAGTATTTCAAAAAGCCTTTCACGGAAATTTGCGTCATTCATAGTCACCCCCGATAATTCTCCGAAGCCAATGTTTTTATAGGAGCAATTTGCAGAATATTTGAGTCGGAAATAAACTCGTATTTTCAATCTTTGAAGTATTAAACTCTTTTTCCCCCGAAACTTATGAGCGTATCATAACATCTTTGAAGCGCTCTGTCCAGTCCGCATCCGATTAAGTTTGTTAAAAAAGCGATCGGACAGCCTGCAAATGCGTTCAAAACAGGTTTTATCGGGCGGCTGCAACTAATTTTTTGTCTATTTTGCGGGTTCCAAATCCGAATCCAAACCCGAATCAAACAAACTTGACAGTTGTATCGGGACGTGATTAAATACCAGCTCGAGGGCGATTAGCTCAGCTGGTTAGAGCGCACGGATCACACCCGTGAGGTCACAGGTTCGAATCCTGTATCGCCCAATTTTGTAAGTTACGCTGAAATCGACAGTTACGATTACCAAAATATTTAAAGCGCGGCCGTAACTCCTATAGAAAAAGCAGTAGTACTACTCTTTTTGAAAGGAAACGACCGTGACAGAGCACCAGCAAAGCCTCGTTTTCGCATTCAAAAGCCCTTGTCGAACCTGTGACCTCACGGCGCAAAGCCATTGTGCCGAAGCTGCGGCATCACAAGGCCACCAACCAGGCGTACGTTGTTCTAAACGGCCATGCGATCTACTTCGGGCATACGGAACTGATGAAGCAACGGAACGCTATCATCAGACTATCGCTGAATGGGTGGCCAATGGCCGCCAGCCGCAGAAGGCACCAGAGGAAATGACCATCAGTGAATTGGCGGCTCGGTTCTGGGTCCATGCCGAAAAGTACTACCGGAATGCAACAGGAAGGCCGACCACCGAGATTGGTAACATGCGGATTGCCTTGCGGCATATGTGCGATATCTATGGCAATACCAAGGCGATGGAGTTTGGTCCCCGGGCGCTGAAAACCGTGCGGCAGCGGATGATTGACAATGGATTATCACGCAGCCAAGATGGACCAGGAGAAGGCGATGGAGGCGATTGTCAGGGTCGGATAATCGAATTGACAAAATACTGTAAACTAGTTATGGATGATTTGATACAAGATTGGAATTGGCTTGACCGATTGGAAGAGAATATGAAACAATTGATCCTATTGGCTGTGTTGATTACGCCGGTACTTGGGTTGATGGGGTGTTCAAGCATACCGAAAGGTGTGACGGCAGTTGATGGGTTTGAGTTGGAGCGTTACCAGGGAACCTGGTATGAAATCGCCAGGCTGGACCATGTTTTTGAGCGAGGATTATCACACGTTACAGCCGAGTACACGCTGCGCGATGATGGACGAATCAACGTCATCAATCGCGGCTACAAAGATGCCACCGGCAAGTGGCGGTCGGCCAATGGCGTGGCTCGTCCTTCCAGAGATCCAGGCAAGGGCAGTCTGAAGGTCAGCTTCTTTCGTCCTTTTTGGGCGGACTATCACATCATCGCTTTGGACAAAACAGGATATTCATATGCGATGGTGACCAGCAGTACTCGAAAGTATCTGTGGATCTTGGCTCGTAAACCAGTGCTGGAGGATGAAATTCTGAAAGACCTTTTGGCACAGGCGAACCAACTGGGTTATGCAACAAATGAACTGGTATATCCCAAACATGACCAGAGCAATTAAAAACTGCGTAATGAGGCTCAATGACTTTCCGAGTCTTTACTACGCAACAATAAAACAGGTTACGAACTCTTTTGCTTCCTTCCAATCGCGTCAGCAGCCAGCATGGCGCTGAGCACTTTTGCGGGCGTTATGATGCCTGCTTCATGGTGGATCGGTTGGCCGGGCGCACAGGCCCTTTCAGCCGCCAACATTAACCTTTTCCGTTCGATATTTCCCAACCCTATGTCCGCAAGGGTGGTCGGCAAACCAACGTCCCTGCAAAACGTAGAAACAGTTTCCCATTCGTGCGGCGCTGCATCGGTCAGCTGCAATCCTGCCAATACACCAAAGGCAACCTTCTCACCATGATAATATGAATGGGTTTCGGATAAAGCCGTGAGCCCATTGTGAATGGAATGAGACGTTGCCAACCCTGCGCTTTCAAAACCGATCCCGCTCAATAAAGTGTTTGCCTCAACGATATGATCCAGGGCCGGCGTGACGATATGCATCTCGCCGGCAGCTTTTGCGGCCACACCATATGTCAGGAGCGTTTCATAACAGAGCTTTGCGATACCCAATCCTGCCGTCGTGGCATATCCGCCGCACTCATTTGGTGAGTTGGTCCGCTCGCAAGACCTGGCTTCAAACCAGGTTGAGAGGGCATCACCCATCCCGCTCACCAGAAAGCGTGTGGGTGCCGCTGCGATGATATCCAGATCGACAAGCACCGCCGCGGGATTCGATTTTTGATAGTAGACGGAATCGAAAACGCCCTCGTTTGAATACAGAACCGCACAACCGCTGCAAGGGGCGTCGGTTGATGCAATGGTCGGGACAATAATCACGGGGATGCCCGCGCGATCAGCGGCAATTTTCGCCGTATCGATGGTCTTTCCTCCGCCCATTCCGACAAGAACATCCACGTTTTTTTGTGCGATGATGACCGACAGCCGGGATAACTCGTTTTCGCAGCACTCACCTTGAAATAATTCCAAATGGATCGCATGCGTACTCAGATCAATGCCGCAGGTGGGAAGCACTTTATTGGTCCCCGACCGCGAGATCAAGATTAACGCTCGTTTGCCAAGTAAATCGATTAATGCCGGTAACTCTCCGATGGC
>JAJFTK010000132.1 GCA_021372945.1 Planctomycetaceae bacterium
ACAAAGCCGCATGAAAGGGCCGGGAATGCGATGGGGACGACAGGGAGCATCCGCCATGTTGGAAATCCGGTGTGCTATGCATAGCGATGTATGGGAATACGCAATAAAGAACTCTGCCTAAAAATCTTGATGCACCCGACTTCCGGTTGTTCCACATTTTTGCTTGCAAAAGTCGCGGCTCTGCGTTACCCTCTTACTTTTTGAAAAGCGGGTAGGTAGCTCAGTTGGTAGAGCAACGGACTGAAAATCCGTGTGTCGGCGGTTCAAATCCGCCCCTGCCCATTTGTTATGCCGGATGATGAAAACGCTTTTTCCCTTCTTTCTTCAAGGAAACCTTAATTCCTTGTGACCAAAGCAAAATCGACCTTTGAATCAGCCACTTGTAGACGATTCGGGCGAATTCTCCAGTTCTTTCCTGTAAAATAGTGAGCTGCTCTGCCGATAATCAGGGAATAATAATGGTGTTCATAAGTCGATAAACAGACTTTTTCTAATTTATTCATAATTTATCGCGTGGTTCGGGAAATAACTAAAAGCAGAGCCGAGAAGATAATGAGCGAATTGAAAAAAACAGAGGAAATGACCCTTTATTGGACACATTCTCAGTCCATCGTCGCGGCCTATATTTCCTCTTCCATCCCGAATTTTCAGGATGCCAACGATGTGCTGCAAAGTGTGGCGCTGACGATTGTGCGTTCCTATGATAAATACAACAAACAAACACCATTTACTTCCTGGGCGATCGGCATTGCGCGGAACGAGGTGCTTCATTACTATCGCAAAGTCGGGCGTGACCGGCACGTCTTTGATGACGACCTTGTTGAGAGAATTGCCCAGGTTTATCAGGAAAAGACTTCGGACCTGCATGAAGTCAAGAAGGCCCTTGAACAGTGCATGACCAAGCTCGACGGCCGCTGGAAAGAGGTGGTTCATTTGCGTTATCTGCGGGGGATGGACGCCCGGCGCATCGGGCAAAGTTTCGGGATCTCCCAGAACGCGGTCTATGCGATGCTGCACCGGGTTCGATCTTTTCTAAGGGAATGTATTCAACGAACAGTCAAGTATGAGTAGCGACCATGAAGAATTCTGAACAGCTTTTAACGGTTTATTTCGACGGCGCCCTGTCAGAGCCGGAGCGGCAGCAATTGATGGATTGGCTCAGAGCCGAACCCGGCAATGTCGAACAGTTTGTCTATGCATCGTATGTCCACCGCAGCATGTATGATATCCTGCACGGCCAGGACACGCAAAAGCTGCTTAGCGGTGCCAACAACGAGGAGGGCATCTGCGACCAGAGTTTTTGGGAGGCATTGCGGGATTTTGAAAAGAGCGCTCCGGTTGCGAAACCGGAGGACCTTAAGGGGCAAGCCGAAGATAAGGTTGTGCCGGACCGTTCCAACATCCAGATTTCCCACGGCAAATTCAACTGGTTCGCCTGGGCGACGGCGTTGTCCTCGCTGGCGGCGCTGATCTTTCTTGTGGTTTACGTTCATTTTAACCCCAGGATGGTCTCGGAGCCGGCGGCGGTCATCACCGATGCCATGCAGGTGGGATCCAGCGACGCGAGCCTGTCCTTCAGAACGGGCACGCGCCTTTTTACGCGCGGTGGAGTTCTTCAACTGGATCAGGGTATCGTTAAACTGAAATTCGACAATGGCGTCGATGTGGTCATCGAAGGCCCCAGCCGGTTTGAAATATTGACCTTTGATGAAATCTCGCTTCATTCCGGCCGGCTGTATGCCCAGGTGCCTCACCGAACGGTCGGTTTCATAATCAGCACGCCGAATTCAAAGATCATCGATCTGGGGACGGGGTTTGGCGTTTATGCCGACAGCCACGGCAATACGGATATCCATGTCATGATCGGCGAGGTCTCCGTCGTATCGGGGACGCGGTCGGACGTGCGTAAAGCGCAGCTCCTGGCCCAGGCCCAGGCGTGCCGGGTTGAAATGAATTCAGAAATCATCCATCCGATCACATTTCGAAAGGAAGCGTTCGTCCAGGACATTCATTCCAAAACGAATTTCGTTTGGCGAGGGCAGCCGCTGGACCTTTCGGATATCGCCGGCGGCAACGGCCTGGGTACCGGCAGAAGAAGCGTATGCATTGATCTTCAAACCGGCAAGCCGACATCCGATGTGCCGCTGGGCCGGTTCAAAGCTCAAGGCTATGTGCGAACGCCGGCGGCGGATTTTATCGACGGTGTTTTTATTCCCAACGGCGCCCAAGGGCCGATCCAGGTCTCTTCCGAAGGACATCTTTATCCCTGCCCGGCAACGATCGGGGAAACCTATTATGGTATATTTAACGGTTCCATCCTGCCGTTGAGGATCGGCGATGTGGGTTATGTGGATCATCCGATCCAACATAAGGGCCAGATTTTTGGAACGGCCGAACAGCCGTGTTTGCTGCTGCATTCGAATATGGGTATTACGTTCGACCTGGCGAAGGTGCGCAGGTCCCTTCCGGCCGGGGCTGTGCTGCGATCGTTTTCTGCCCTGTGCGGCATGGGCGAGGGGCCGGAAGGTTCCAAGCGCACCGGTGACTACTCTGATTTCTATGTGCTGGTCGATGGGCAGGAGCGGTTTGCCGCAAAGGACATGAACTACCTGTCCGACTTGAAGGCCATCGATTTGAAATTGTCCGATGCCGACCGGTTCCTGACCCTGATGACAACCGAGGGAAAGGACCACAATCTTCATCTGGGCTGGAGTTTCTTTTATAAACCGCAGTTAACGATTGATGTCGCAGACAAACAATAAAGGGAATGAACGAGATGCAGACAATGAATAAACAAAAGGGATTTACGCTAATCGACCCCGGATCCAAGTCCGGGGTGACATGGCTCAATCAGGGATTTACCCTGATCGAGCTGCTGGTGGTCGTGGCGATCATCGCGCTGCTGCTGTCGATCATCGTGCCATCGTTGCGTCTGGCCAAGGCCAAGGCTTCCTCGGTGATCTGCCTGACGAACGTCAAGAACATTTCATTGGGGTTCTTTTCTTACCAAGAAGCCAATCGCGGCAGGATTCCTTCGGCTATCCCAACCAATATCGCGTTGGGCGCAAGAACGGAATCATGGATCGGTAACCCGGTGGACGCGGCCGACGTATTTCCCAGCGTGAACGGCACAGTGCGGGTCACCGATGAAGACGAGATCCGCGGGATCGAAAGGGGCGTTCTGTTTGAGTATCTGAAAAGCGCCGAAGTCTTCCATTGCCCGTTCGATCGGCGCACGAGTCTGCGCGACCAAACCAACGTGTTTCGAACCTATTCCATGCCGGACTGTTTGTACGGCTACACCAATTCCAGCAACAGCATGTATAACAAGCAGATCAAGAAATTTGGCGAGATCAGCAGTCCCGGGATGCGCATCGTAGTGGTCGAGGAGGTGGACGAAAGGAATTTCAATTATAACGGCTGGACGCTGGCCGTGCCGGAATTGCCCGGCGCGTATAACCCGCCCATCTGGAACGACCCGCTGGGCGTAACGCACGGTGACAGCAGCACGCTGGGGTTCTGCGACGGGCATGCGGAGGTCCACAAATGGGTGGATTCCACCACGAAGGACCGCACGCATTTCATGGCGGATGAGTTGAGCCGCACGGGGACGATCCCGTCGAACTACGGAACCCTGAACCCGCGCGTGCCGCCTTATAATCAGCACACGGATATCGATTACATCTATAGCCTGTGGCCCTATCGGGCCAGGTAAGACGTCTTTAAGGAAATCAATGTGAAGAAGAATGGATTTACCCTGATCGAGCTGCTGGTGGTCGTGGCGATCATTGCGCTGCTGCTGTCGATCCTGCTTCCGGGATTGAGAGCGGCCAAACTCCAGGCGCAGCTCACGATCGATCTGACCAACCTGGGCGGCCTCTCGAAAGCGTGGATGATCTATACGCAGGATAACGACGACGAGATCGTGGGAGGCAACGCTCCGGGCAATGCCAGCGGTACGCCGGGCACCTGGACAAGGGAGCCCTATTTCTGCTGGGTCGATTACCCCATCTCCAAAGCCAATCCTGCGCAGTATGCGGGCTCCAACTTTGACACAGCAGAAGAGATCCTGGGGATCCAGAACGGGCTGCTTTTCCCTTATGTGAGCAACCCGGATACGTTTCATTGTCCGGCGGATAAGCGTTTTCTGAAACCGCCCACCCGAAGCGGCGCCACGGCGCTCAACGGCGGCTACCGTTCCTATTCCATTCCGGGCGGGCTGCGGGCCGGTTCGTGGGATGCCGCCAAAAAACGTTATGCCGCGACGGGCTCCAATTGGCAGTACATTGCCTATACCCAGTATTCGCAGATCAAGTCGCCGGGCAACAAGTTCCTTTTTGTCGAGGAGAATGACGGCCGCGGCTTGAATGCCGGCGCCTGGGAGCAGGATATGCGCCTTACGCGGCAGCCCAGCAGCGCCTGGCGATGGGTCGATGCCCCGGCGGTGTGGCACTTTGACCGCAGCAGTTTTGGCTTTGCCGACGGCCACGCCGAAAAGCACAAGTGGGCGGACCCGACGCTGATCCCGGCCGCCGATCAGGGCCAGCAGTATATCCCCGTCGATTTACGGGGAGTCGATGATTTTGCCTTCGTGCTGCGGTCGTTTCCGTACCAGGGGCTTCCATAACAGAAATTAACCGTTAATTACGTAGCGGAAAATAAGTTACCATATTTTGGGAGGTGTCGTTATGAAGAAGAAATTATGTGTGGTGATGATGGGATTGTGTTTCCTGGCTCTCCTTGGGGCAACACCCCGTGCCGATCTGGTCGCCCGTTATACGTTCGACGAAGGGACGGCCGCGGACGATTCGGGCAATGGCAACAACGGTGCTCTCAACGGAAGCGGCGCAACAATCGTGCTGGATCCGGTACGCGGCATGGTGCTGGATTTAAATGGGGATTCGCAGGTCAGCTACATGCGGGTTCCCAACAGCGCTACGCTCAACGCGGTTGCAAGCCAGAGCACAATTGCGATGTGGGTGTACTGGTCGGGCAGTCTGACGGCTCAGCTCATCGAAAAGGGCGGCACCAGCAGCAGGGCTTGGGACACTGCTCCGTGGGGGATTCGCAGGGAAACGGACAATACACTCCGTGCGAGCTGGGGCAACCAACTTCCCGAACCGATGCTTCTTTCGTCTCCGGTCCCGCTGGATACGTGGACGCACGTTGCGATCGTGTATGATTCGACGCTGGGGTCGGACCAGCGGAAGTTTTATATCAATGGCGTATTGGATACGCACAGCAACTGGACAGGGACGGCGAGCACGAATACGTACGACTTGTTTGTCGGGTGTGATTATTACAACAGTACTCCACGCTGGCCTTTCACCGGGCGGATTGATGATATTCAGATCTTCAATACGGCCCTGAGCGACTCGGAGATCGGCGTGGTCATGACAGGCAGCGGCATCACCAATGCCGATCCGATCAATGGGGCGCGTTTCGTTCCGGTCAGCAAGGTCCTTTCATGGGATCCGCCGGCGGAATGGGAACCCAATTACGTCTTCAGCGGATACGATGTTTATTTTGACGTGAACGATGTCAAGGTCAAGAACGGCTTGGTGAAGAGGGTGTCGAATGATTCGCTGCAAACGTATGACCCTTCTCCGACGGGAGATTTGGACAACTCCACGACCTACTATTGGCGTGTCGATATTGTGGGCCAATATGATTATGCCAGCGAGCCGAATATTTTGAAGGGCGCAGTTTATTCCTTTACGACTATCTCACTGGAGCCGACGATCACGCTACAGCCGCTCAGCCAGGTTCGGGGCGTGCTGAACGGCAAGCCCGATGCCGTGCTGTCGGTCGAGGCGGTCAATGCGACGGACTACCAGTGGTACAAGGACACCGTGGCGCTGAGTGACGGCGGCAATATCAGCGGGGCGACAACCAATACGTTAACGATCGCGGGCGTTCAATTGAGCAATGAAGGCCAGTACTATTGCGCGGTTTCCAATAGCGACAGCCCGACGAGCGTCAATTCGAATACGGTCTGGGTGGAGTTCGCCCGCCAGACGAGCGGCTGGTCGTTTGAAAACGATTATGTGGATGCTATCGGCGGCTACAACGGTTCAATCGCCGATGTGAATTCGACTCCCGCATTTGTGATGGACAGCAAAGAGGGCAGCTATGCCCTTTCGTTCGACGGTGTTGATAATCGTCTGCTGCTGCCTCCCGCGGCGCTTTCCAGGGCCGGAACGGAGATGACGTTTACGTTATGGACCAAGAACAACACGCCGACGGTCGCATCGACCACGCTGTACGGCTATGCCGATGCGCGCAAGAATTACCGTCTCATCAACATTCATACGCCATGGACCAACAACACGGCGTACCTGGATGTGGCCAATACCGATGTTCCCGGGACCAGCGATTATGACCGGGTGGGTGGGACTAATGCCGTGGTGACGACAGGCGATCCATATTGGGTGCACTGGATCTTTACCAAGGACCACGAAGGCGACCGGATGCGAGTATATCGCAACGGCGTACAGATCGGGTCTTCCACCGAGAATGACTGGCGCTACTATGGCGCCGACAATCTGATGCTCGGTGCGAGCTGGACGTATGATGCGCCAACGCAGGTTTATTCTTTGCACCAATTCTACAATGGGGTGATCGACGATTTACGATTCTACAACTACTACATGGATGAAGTGGAAGCGGCCTACCTTTATCATGATGCCACCGGGCAGACGGAAAAGGTCTGCATCAACGATGCCGACCCGATCGTGGCGGCGTATGACTTCAATGACAACTGCAAGATCGATCTGGGCGACCTTGCGGAACTGGCCGCCGTCTGGCTGCACTGCAAGCAGGTTCCCGCGTGCGTGGATCGTCCTTAATACAATCTGAGAGAACAGAGGCTAATAATCTGAAAGGGTTTGATAATGAGAAGCATAATCAAACAAATGAGTGTGGTCGCGATCATCCTGCTTGCGGGAGCGGCAGTGCATGCGGAATTGCAGTATACGGAGAATTTCGATACGCGTCCGACGGGGGCTCTTAGCGGCGGAACAGCCACGGCAGGAGCCAATGGCACAGTCGGTGTGACCAACGGCACCTCATCGGGTAATATCACGGTGGCGGTGCAGGGCGGCTCAAATGTTGTCAACTTCGCGAGTAACACCAGCGGCGATGGTCGCGGGGCCGGGGTGTATAACATGACCGATCCCATCGCAGTCGGTGAAAAGGGCGTGGTGTTTTTCCGATTTTACGCGGATAACAGCCGGTCGGCGGATTACTACGTCGGCATTCACGCACGGACAACCAACATCAATGACTCGGGATTACGAACCGGCCCACAGAATTATATCATGGCGGGTTTTCATCTGTGGAGTGACGGCGAACCGTCCGGCACGATGAAGATGGTGTCAACAACCCATACGGCAACCTTTAAGACCGGTCTGCTCCGCGGCCAGTGGTATAATTGTTGGATTGAAGCCGATCATGCGGCAGAGACTTTTAATGTGTATATCAGCACGGCAACAGCGCCTGCCGGAGCGGCGACCCTGCCGAATCCCGCCGATAAAGTCGTGTCAGACAGGCCTTTCGAGGTTGCAACAGCGGCTCCCCTGGCCGGCATGTATGCGGTTGCACGAACTCTCACCAGCGAGACCGCCCCGTGGCTGCGGGCTAACAAGCAGACGGGCAACTTCAGGCTTGACGAAATCTACTGGGACGGCAGCAGCGGCTTAACCTCAGTGTTCGCACAGAAACCGGATCCGGCCAATGGCGAAACCGGTGTCGCGGTCGATAAAGTTCTTTCCTGGCAGGCTCCCGACAGCCCGGATGTCATTGATGTTCTGCGTTACGACGTCTATATGGATCCCAATGCGGTCAATGTGGCGAACCGCACTCCGGATGCAGTGAAAAGCGCAGGTCAAACAGCGACCAGCTTTGACCCGACACCGAATATGGCATTCATAAAGACCTATTATTGGATGGTTGACACGACGGTTACGCTTAACTCGGATCCCAATGACCCCAAGGTTCCGCGCGTGATTCCTGGCAAGGTATGGTCGTTTACAACTATTGCACCAAATCCGCAGATCAGCGGTCAGCCGATCGATGTACTGGTGAAGGCGGGCGAGCCGGCGGCGCTTGCCGTTGAGGCCAGCAGCCCGCATGATGGAGAGCTTTCGTACCAGTGGTGGACCTCGACGGACAAGGTCAACAATACCCCGGCTGATGATGTCCAGATCGGCGGCGCTACACTGGCGACCTATGAGATACCTGCTGTCGCGCTGGGCAATGAGAGTTTTTACTACTGTGTGGTTTCCAGCGTCTATAACAGTCAGACCTACACGACCAGTTCCGCTGCGGCGGCTTTGGCCGTGAAACGAAAAGTGGCGCACTGGACCCTGGATACGGCCGATTACGTCGGCGGCCAGTACCTGGACAGCAGCGGCGAAGGACATCATGCCGACCCGAACGATCCTGTAGTGTTTGTTGACGGCCAGAACCTTGCGGCGACGAACCAGGCGGCCGTTATCAATCCGGACGGCGGCTGGGCCAAGGCAGGCACATGGGATCCCTCGCAGTATTCCAACCAGATCACCGTTTCGGTTTGGGTCAAGTGGAACGGTCAGCCTGCAACGCCTCGTTGGCAGGGTCTGCTTGGCAAACGCAGCGTGTTCGCCACCGATATGAGATGGCAGTTGGAAATCGGGGACAACGCGGCCAGCCTGCTGACGTTCAAGAGCAACCAGGGCGCCGGCGTTTCGTCTCCGATCCTGCCCATCGGCGAATGGGAACAGGTTGTCTGCACATGTGACGGGACGACAGGCAGGATTTACCGCAATGGGACCTACGTGGGCAGTGCCCCTGTCACTCTCACGGCCGGAGCGGCAGCCAACCTGATGATCGGGGCATGCGGTTTTGGGGATCCCGCAACACCTGGGGTTCCGACGTCCGTTCTCGATGGTGCGCTGGATGATATCCAGATCTACAATTATCCGCTGGATGCGCTGGCGATCGCGTATGCGTTTGCGGATGTGGACGGTCAGGGCCGAAGCGCCTGTGTGGATCCTCAGGACCCGATTCTGGTGGCCTACGATGTGGACGGCAACTGCGAAGTGGGATTAGGCGACCTGATGGAACTGGCGGCCAACTGGCTGGACGGCCAACTGGTGCCGGACGTGGTGGCTCGTCCCTAGTTTGTCGGTATGAACGGGCCAGTTCTTCCGTTAGCGGTTGAACCGGGCCGGTTTGAACTTAAATGATCCTGTTCGGGGCGGCGATGCGCTTGCTGTCCTGAACGGGATTCGTTTACGAAATGTTCAATGGACAAAGGCGTTATCTCTAAACTTGGAGATTCTTAACCGGTTGCAGGTTTTAATTCATAACTAGTCGTCCCTGAGAAAGTTTGTGATTTGTATTGAAAAGCTGGTTTGGCGTTGGTTTATGGTTTATTCGGCTGATAAAATCAGGTACAATTTTGCAAGCTTTCAAGGAAGATGCGTTCAAAATCTTGCAAAAAGGATT
>JAJFTK010000140.1 GCA_021372945.1 Planctomycetaceae bacterium
TTACATGAAAATAACGCCTCAAGACCCAATACATTCACAGCTCAAGCACCTCTATAAGTTTGATTCGCCTAAATCAATAGCTTATAAGGACTTGAGCTATATTTTGCAAACCCCTACATCATCATAGTCTGCGGAGTACCGCATTTATTACGCGACCAGGCCTGAAATGTTACAATAAACCGCCTTGCCTGCGGGTTTCTCGATGTTTCGGTTGTATTCGACGGCCGCAAATTGTAAAATACCCCGATGCGATTGAAGTTGATCCTGTGCAAAGTGATGCAGCGCGAGGCCTATCTGTGTGCGTCGCGCTGCCCTCATATTATCGATATCGTGCTGATGCCACAGGGCCTGCACAATACGCCGCAGCTTCTGCGCCAGCAGGTGCAGCTCGAACTGGACAACACCGTCGATCCGGCGGGGCGGGCCTACGACGCCATCCTCCTGGGCTACGGTCTTTGCAGCAACGGCATCGCCGGTCTTAAAAGCGCCGTCCCTGTCGTCGTTGCCCGCGGACACGACTGCATGACCCTGCTGCTGGGCAGCCGCCAGCGCTACCAGGATTACTTCGACGCCCACAAGGGCATCTACTGGTACAGCCTCGGCTGGATCGAACACAGCGACATGCCCTCCAAGGAGCGCCTCGAAAAACTGCTGGCCGAATACACCGAAAAATACGGCCAGGATAATGCCGAGTACCTGATCAGCCTTGAACAAACGTGGATCAAGGAATACCGCAGGGCGACCTTCATCGATTGGGGGCTGCCGGGAAGTGAAGAGGCAAAGGCCTACACGCGAAAATGCGCTGAATATCTCAAATGGGAGTTCGACGAGATTCAAGGCGACAGCGGGCTGATGCAGCGGCTGGTAGACGGCAACTGGAATGATGAAGATTTCCTGCTTGTACCGCCGGGACATATCATCGTCGATGATTTGACGCAGCCCTGTTTAATGAAGGCCCAGCAGCACTGCACTCAGCGCGGTTCGGGCGGGACACCGGAATGAAATCAATTCTTGCATCCAATTTGCCTGCGATGCTGTTTGCCGGCAGCGTAATATTGGTGTACTATCTCTGGGCCCGCCTGTGGCTGACGTGGATTTTTCGTAAACTGAGAAAAAAAGAGACGGCAAAGATATTGACGGGTCGGCCCGGTCTGTGTCTGCATGCGCTGGCAGTGTTTGGCCTGTTCTGCATTCTTTACGGGTTTTTCGTGGAGCCGTACAGGATACGCATCCAGACAATTCCCGTCGAGACGGACAAGTTAAAAAACACCTCATTCCGCATCGTTCAAATCTCGGACCTCCACTGCGACAAGAAAACCCGCCTTGAAGAGAAGCTGCCGGGCATTATTAATTCGCTAAAACCGGATATCATCGTTTTTACCGGAGATACTATCAACAGCGAATCGGCACTTCCTGTATTTCAAGATACGATGGCCCGCATGGAGGCGCCGCTTGGTAAATTTGCGGTTGGAGGCAATTGGGATTTCAGTTACTGGTACACTGTCCCGCTATTTGAAGGAACAGGATTCGACGAACTGCAGCTCAACGAGCGGACCATCGAGAAGAACGGCGAAACGATTGCCATCGCGGGTGTGGCGTATGAGAAAGACGCCCATTATAGACGTGCAGTCCGTAAACTGCATCCTGACACATACAACATTCTTCTTTATCATACGACAGATTTGATTGAAGCCTGCAAGGACAAGCCGGTCGACCTGTATTTGTCCGGGCACACGCACGGCGGCCAGGTCGCGCTGCCTTTTTACGGCGCCTTGACAACGCTGTCCAGGCACGGCAAAAAGTACGAGGCGGGACTGTACCGCGTGAATGATACGCTGCTGTATGTGAACCGGGGAATCGGAATGGAGGGTGGATGGACGCCGCGGGTTCGATTTCTGTCGCGTCCGGAAATTGCGGTTTTTGACATAAGGCCAAAGGTGGAAGGTGATCGCTGATGGCTGACCTCATGCAACTGGTCACGATTTTGGGGATTGGCGTCGGCCTGGCGATGGACGCGTTTGCAGTGTCCGTGGTGTCGGGGTCGGTTTTCCGTGAACTGAAAGTCGTCCATGTCCTGCGAATGGCGTTTTTTTTCGGAGCGTTCCAGGCGTTCATGCCGCTCATCGGGTACGCCGCCGGTCAAACGGTTGCGGATTACATTGAACACTTTGATCACTGGGTGGCGTTTGCATTATTGGTGATTATCGGGGGCAAGATGATCATCGAGGCGCTGAAGTTCGAGCAGGTAGAGAAAAGAGCCCAGGACCCGGCGAACCTGATGGTCGTATTGACCTTAAGTCTTGCCACCAGCATCGATGCACTGGCAGTTGGAATTACACTTTCACTGGTGACCGACTCCATTTTGCGGGCGGTGGCCGCCATCGGAGTCATTACGTTTGTCCTTTCCTATGCGGGCGTGCAGATCGGGAGGCGAGCCCGGCATTTTGTCGAAGGTAAAATTGAGATTCTCGGCGGCGTGATATTGATCGTGATCGGCCTGAAGATTCTGCTGACGCATCTATTGACCGGCAGTGCCGCGGTCTGATGCGAACACGTCACTTCAACGCGGTAATCCAGGTGCTGCCGATGGAATCGTCTTGTGCGGCGATCCTTACATTTTCAAAGCCGGCCTGTTCTATTGCCGCAAACAGCTCCGGCCGGCTGTAGGCCCCTACCATGATACTAAACAACGCGGGAATCGTCGGGCCCGTTTTGTCGTCGTTGAGCATGAATTCCTGGACGGCGAGCAAACCGCCGGGTTCCATGCAATTGTATGCTTTCCGCAGTTTGCCGGGAGCGTTGCTGTTCGGGCCGTGCAGGACATTGGACATCAGCACGACATCAAAGCCCGAGCCGAAATCATTGACGTCCCAATCTGCGGAGCGGAGCGAAATCCGGTCGAGCATTCCTTCTTTTTCGATAACACTCCGGGCAATGGCGATGGTTTCAGGAATATCGAAGAGTGTTGACTGGAGGACGGGATATCTTTTACAGGCGAAAATGGAATAGGTGCCGGGACCGCCGCCGACATCAAGCAGACGCTTGCGGCCGGACAGGTTGACGGATTGCAGGAAGAAGTCGCCGCGGCCGGCCATCGTGAGATTGTGCATGCCGAGAATGAAATTCTCGTGTTCGGAGCCGGCGGTCTCCGATGGATTGTCAACAAGCTGAAACGGCAGACCGGTCCAGACGTTCCAGACGTTGGCGGCATGCATCACGATATTGCCCTGGTATTGGGGTCGGCCTTCAACAAGATACTTGTCTGACAGTGCGGAGTTTTCATAGAGAGCGTCGTGTTTGTTTAAAAGACCGATGGCGCAGCAGGCAATCAGGAGCTTCTCCAGTTTTTGGAGGGGCGAGCCGCACTGCGCAGACAATTGCTCAGCCGTCATCGGACGGACGCTGAGGCGTGTGAAGAGTTTCAGCAGACAGGCGCATTGGAGTGTGCGCGAGGCACGATAGGCCCACGTCAAATCATTTAAATACTTCAAGCCTTCTTCCATACGTATGCCCTTTCTTCATTGCCAGTTCAGGGCTTCATCCGGCGCCTGAGACAAGTCCGGGGCAAAAAAATCGGCGCCGACCAGCGTTTTATGATCGAACGAGGTCGTCAATGCCAGGCACCGAGCCCCCGCCGCTTACGGCATCTTCTACGACGAGGCAGTCCTGCGGGTTTAATCCAATGCGCCGCGCGGCGAGCAGGAAAATATCGGGATTAGGCTTTTTGCGGACGACGTCTTCACCGCTGATGACGGCCTCGAATTTCCCAAACGCCAGGCCGATCTCGGCCATGTTGCCCCGCACCTTTCGCAGGTCCGCGCTGGAGGCCACCGCCAGCTTCTTGCCCATGCTCCGGCAGCGTTCGATAAACTCATGCACGCCCGGCAGCGCTTTTAGATTTCCCTTGATGATCTCCAGATAAATGTCATACGTTCGCTTCTTGGCCTTGGGCAGATCCAGCGCAAAATGGTATTTCTCCGCGGGCCCTCCGATGAAGCGGTCCTCGCCGGTTCCGATGAACGGCACAAAGTCGGCGTGCTGCACCGTCAATCCAAGCTCGGCGAACATCATGCGCGCGGCCCGGCAGATGAACGGCTCCGAATCGACCAGAACGCCGTCCATGTCGAGGATCACGCCTCGCGGCAAGCCTTTAGCGGGGTTGTTTTTCATAGCTGGCGATCCCCCAGCAGCATCGAATAGTTTCTCAGTTCTTTGGCCAGCATCTTGGCATTGCCCGCGCAGTAACGGTCGAGTTCTCCCCAGAACGCCTTGCCATGGTTATGATGCCGCAGGTGCGTCAGTTCGTGCAGCAGCACATAATCCTGCAAGTGCCGCGGCAGCCGTACCAGGTGAATATTCAGACTGATGTTGCCGCGCGTCGAGCAGCTTCCCCATAGACTCTTCTGCATGCGAAAGCCCGCCCGCCTGTAAACCAGCGCGTGCGCCCGAGCGAACGACTCCAGCCGCGCGAAGAGCTCCGTTTGCGCCTGCGTCAGGTCAAGCGCGCTCAGCGGCGGCGCTTGCAGGTCCCTGGGCCGACTCTGGCGGAATTTTGCGACGTGCTTTTCGATCCACTGGCGCCGCGCCGCCACGAATTCCTCGACCTGATGCCTGGAAACACGCCGGGGCACCGTCACCGTCACCGAGCAGTCCGGCCGAATGGTGATGCGCAGGTTCCGCGCCCGCGCCGACGCCACGTATTCGATCCCGCTTGCCGCCTGCTGTGCATTGTCCATCATCGCTGCTCATCCATTCCACATCGCCCGCGATGCTAACCCCAAAACCCGACCGCGTCAAGCCGCAACGCCGGCAATCTGCGATTCGAGTATAGATCATTTGAAGAGATCCTCACTTTAATTTTCCAAGCTGATTAAGGAACAACTCTTTGCTCCATAAATCGATGGAAGGCTGCTCGCCGACCCTGACAAACCTTCGCACGTCCTCTGCTGTTGCCCGCCAGTCGATCGATTGGATGGTCTTTTCCAGTTCCGCCATACACCATTTGTGGTTAACGTCAACCGCCTGACCTTTCCATGGGCCTTGCTGCTGCAGGGCCGATGCAAGAAATTCATAATTGATCTCAATTCCCTGGCTGGTGTACCATAAAAAATCATACCAGTCTCTGCCTTTTGTGTATTCTCTGCAGAGCAGGGCATGCATCTTGTCCGCAAACAGGCTCGGCTTATCCTGCACCGTAACGGACGACACAAATGGAAAATCGAGATACTTGATCTCTGCGCCGCCCCCGAATGGCGGATTGGTATCAATTTCTAGTTTGATTCGGATCTTGCGAAAAGATCCTGTTTTGGCCGCATAATTCAACTGCAAAACTTTTCCGATGCTGTCATCCTTCACGAAGAACTTTTTAACGGCAATATCCGCCTTCGACCGGTCGGTCACTTCGACATGGTAGCCGTAGGCAAACAGTTCTTCAGAAAGCGATTGCAGATACGGCACAAGATTGAATTGCCGATTTGGCTCTTTGAGAATAAAGTCAAGGTCTTCTGAAAATCGGTTCAGCCCATAAAAAACCCGCAGACAGGTCCCGCCCTGGAAAACGCCAAACTTGAAGCACTCGGTCCTGCCCAACGCCGCCAAGGCCACCTCTTGTGTAATCTCCCGGATGGCCTGCTCTTCTTCGAGTTCGGATTTACAATTGTATGAATTTAACCGTTCCTGAATAAGTTTGATGCTCATAGCTTTAAATCCTTCCTGACGCCTTGCAGGAATCTTTCGACCCGCCGGCTGCAGCAATTGGCGATCAATCTCTCCAGCTCAACAGCGTTAATGGATTCTAATTCCTCCGCCTCGATGCGCAGGCTCTCACAGGCCGGCCCAATCCCAACCCAGTCTTTTCTATAGACATAAACATAATCCGCCAATGCCTTGAGCGCCGATGCCATCAGAAAGACATCTCCTGCGTCATCTGTCAGTCGGTCAACTCCTGCAAAGAAAATCTTTTGTGGAACCCGACTGTAGCTGAATACTCCCAGCGGCGTTTTGAACTCCTTTGATCTTCCCATCGAAGCGCTGGTCAGTGCATAGACCGCTTCGGGGATCCATCCGTGCCAGCGAAGCGCCGATTCCAGGCTGATGTAAGACGGCCCATAGATATGCTCGGCGAGTGCATAGAGATTGATCTTCTTCTTCTGATACTTGGGCGCAAGGCAGTACAGGCCTCTTCGGATTTGAATGATTTCTCCGGCGGCAAGCGCCCGCTTGATAAGGCCGTAACGCGTGTCCGGACTGCTGCCAAACAAGACCGCCACATCCCGGCTGCTGAAATACCCGAATGGGGCATTTTCAAACATCTTCTCAGTCAATCTGTTCATATTCGTTTCTAACTGTCACATACTGACAGTATCCGACATTATACTATCATATCGTCTGGTTAGTGCCATGAAAATTACTAAAGGTGCCAAAAAACCAGTCTAAAGCTGCACAAGATAATAGTACCCGGTTGATGATTACCCGCTTGATATTGCTTCAATCCCAAAGAATTTTTTCTCCGAACAGTAGGTACATCCGGGTTTTATAAACCAAATGTTCGGGTGTGCTTGAAATCCACCCAGAGACCGGTAAAATGCCCAGATGCCAAATGTTTCTCGGGCCGTACTGATGTGTCTGAGAAAGATGGCAAAAATTAGGGAATAATGTGGATATAAATAGATGGTTACACAAGATTGCACTAGTCAATATATCTATAAAACATGGAGGCGGCCGGGCAATTGGGAAGCGGTTCGGCTCAAGCTGCTGAACAATCGAATCTGCGATTTCAGGCTTCGCATCAAGGGTTCACCGCTTGAGCCGTTTATTCGACAGCTCGAGCGCGAATTGCTAACCAAGAACATAGGCTTTGTGCCGGGTTTCTATCTGACGGATTCCTGGGGTTGTCCGGACAAGGTGCCTGTTGTCGGCATCCCTTTTTACCTGTCCAGCAGCCTGCTGGGGCGTATTGAGAAAGAGCAGACCGGAGAACTGGAGGACAGCCAGATTATCATGCAGCTTTTGCGGCACGAGGCCGGACACGCCATCAACTATGCATTCCGGCTGTGGGAAGAGCCGGGCTGGCAGGAGACGTTTGGCCGTTTTTCCAAACCCTACCGGGAAGTCTTTTCACCTAATCCCTGGAGCCGCAGGTTCGTTCGGCATATTCGCAGTTATGCCTACGGATACACGTATGCCCAAAAACACCCGGATGATGATTTTGCAGAGACGTTCGCGGTCTGGCTGACTCCCCGATCCAACTGGCGGCGCAAATACCGGAACTGGCCGGCCATCCAGAAATTGAACTATGTCAATCGGCTGATGCGGAACATCGGCGAGCAGAAGCCCAAGTGCAAAAGCAGAAAGCGTCTGCTGCCGTTATCCGAACTGACCATGACGCTGGGGGCGCATTATCAAAGACGGATCGGGGAATACGGACAAACGAGCTGACGGGCACGGGGTCGCTTGGCGTGCCGGGGGAGACTTGTCCGGCAGCTCGGTGTGCACAACCTTACTGCACACGCTCCAGTGACTGCATGGCGGCGCTGGCGGTGTGCGGCGCATCTTCCAAGGCAGCGTCAATTACCATTTGCAGTAATTCGGGGTAACTGATACCGTCTTTTTTTGCGGCCCTCGCCAGACCGATATCATGCTCCAGCGAGGCATTGCAGTTGACTTCCAGGACCCTGGGGATCCCTTCTTCATCCAGCCGGATATCGACACGGCCGTAGCCCCATGCTCCGACCGCGCGAAAGGCACGCAGAGCAATATCGTAGAGCTGATCAGCCAACTGGGGTTCAACCTTCGTCGGACAAATGATGGATGTTTTCTTATATTCGGTGGTATTTTCAAGCCACTTGGCCGCATACGACATAATAGGAGGGATTTCCGGCGGCATGTCGTGATAGCACACCTCGGCCAGGGGCATCCGTCGCAGGCGTTTTCCGCCCACGATACCCACATTGAACTCTCGGCCCGGCAAGAAAAGCTGAACCAGGGCGGGCTGTTTGAATTCCTGCAGCACATGGCGCACCTGATTGCGAAGGGCCGTCTTTGTTCGCACCACGGAATTGCGATTCAGGCCGATCCCCGCATCTTCATGGCAGGGCTGAACGATCAGCGGAAACCGCCATTCGTGCCTGTTTACTTCGCTGACTTTTTCCAGTACCTCGGTACAGGGCGGGATCGGAATTCCCAAACCATGCAGAAGCCTGCATGTGGTGTGTTTGTAGCGGCTCAGGCCAAGCGCCAGCGCCGGTGAGCCGGTTACGCGAAATCCCATCATCTGCACGATCGCCGCAAACAGCATCTCGTCAAAAACGCCGTGCACCACGTCATCGTATTGGTTGAATACCACATCTGGATTGAGACGAAGCAGTTTGCGATGAAACACAAAAAGATCGTCGGCTAGCGGCAGGATAGTCACCCGATGGCCCAAAGACCTCATAGCCCTGGCCATGTGGCGGATCATTTTCAGCAAGTCAGCCGAGCTGCCCCGATCTTCCGCCGTCTCCGGCACAAGCCCGGAGGCGGCATTATAGACCAGCGCTATATGAAGAGACTTGCGAGATCGTTTGGACCGGATACCCATTTACTGCTTCCTTGCTGATGGCCGCTCGAAGTCGTCCGGCCTCGAAAACCGAGAAAATAATGATGACATCACAATCAGTCACGAATGAAGGCACACGACAAAAGCGCCGCACGATCACTGCGACTGTTTCAAACAAAAGGACCCGTCGCTGAGGGAATTATATGCGAAAAATAAAGGGTGTCAACAAAACTTATATAGAATGGCCTGCCAGGGGTGCATCAAGATTTTTAGGCAGAGTTCTTTATTGCGTATTCCCATACATCGCTATGCATAGCACACCGGATTTCCAACATGGCGGATGCTCCCTGTCGTCCCCATCGCATTCCCGGCCCTTTCATGCGGCTTTGTA
>JAJFTK010000142.1 GCA_021372945.1 Planctomycetaceae bacterium
GGTACAAAGCCGCATGAAAGGGCCGGGAATGCGATGGGGACGACAGGGAGCATCCGCCATGTTGGAAATCCGGTGTGCTATGCATAGCGATGTATGGGAATACGCAATAAAGAACTCTGCCTAAAAATCTTGATGCACCCCACATAGAGCCGTTTTCAAAAAGCCCTTGAAATCATGGCCCTGCTTTTGTATAGTGGCCGGTTCTGTGAACTGTAAGTTGCTTTGAATCTTAACACAGGAGTTAAAAATGGGCAAGAATGTTGCCATTGCCGGCGTCACCGGCGCGGTAGGACAGGAACTCTTAAGGATCATCGAAGAGCGGAAGTTTCCGTTCTCTTCCATGAAGATGCTAGCCAGCGAACGCTCGGTCGGCAAGAAGATCGACTTCATGGGCAAGACATATACGGTTGAACTCTTAACGACCGACAGCTTTAAAGGCATCGACATCGCCCTCTTTTCGGCCGGCGGCCAACGCAGCAAGGAATTTGCCGCCGCCGCCGTCAAGGCAGGCGCCGTCGTCATCGATAATTCGTCGGCCTTCCGCATGGACCCCGAGGTCCCGCTAGTCATCCCCGAGATTAACGCCGGCGACATCAAGAAGCACAAGGGCATCATCGCCAACCCGAACTGTTCGACGATCATCGCCATCGTGCCCGTCTGGCCGCTGCACAAGGCCAACCCCGTCAAGCGCATGGTCGTCAGCACGTACCAGGCTGCCAGCGGCGCCGGTCAATCCGCCATGCTCGAAATGGTCGAGCAGGCCAGGGAAGTCCTCGCCGACAAGCCCGTCACCTGCAAGGTGCTCAAGTACCAGTTGGCGTTCAATCTTTACTGCCACGATTCCAAGATTGGAGACAACGGCTACAACGAAGAAGAGATGAAGCTGCTCAATGAGACCCGCAAGATCTTCCACGCCCCGGATATCGCCATTACGGGCACCTGCGTCCGCGTGCCCGTCCTGCGGACTCACTGCGAGAGCATCAACCTCGAGTTCACCAACCCAATCACCCCGGACGAAGTCAGGGCGATCCTCGCCAAGGCCCCCGGCGTCAGCATCATTGACGATCGCAAGGCCAATCGCTTCCCGATGCCGCTGGATGCCACGGGACGTGACGACTGCTACGTCGGCCGTATCCGCCAGGACATCTCGCTGCCGGGCAATCGCGGCATCAACATCTGGGTCGCGGGCGACCAGATCCGCAAAGGCGCCGCCCTCAACGCTATCCAGATCGCCGAACTGCTCTAGCGGAAACCAATGGTAAAGAACCAAAAGGCCGGGTACAATCATCCGGCCTTTTCTTTTTGTATCGCCGGCATCTTGCCGGCATGACTGATGGCGATAAGACTACTCAAACTTGTTATTCATTACGACGGCACGGCCTATCACGGCTGGCAGCGGCAGCCGGGGATGCCGACCATCCAGGGAACCATCGAAGCCGCTTTCGAGAAACTCACCGGCCGGACCATCGAGGTTATTGGCTCCTCGCGCACCGATGCGGGCGTGCATGCCCTGGGACAAGTTGCACATGCCGACTTAACCGATTGCCCCATCCCGACAGAGAATTTCCAAAATGCTCTGAACAATCTCCTTCCTGGTGACATCGTTATCGCGGATGTAAAGGATGCGCCGGAAAATTTTGATGCCATCAGCGATACGGTCAAAAAAACGTACTACTACATTATCCAAACCGCTCCCATTCGTTGTGTCCTTACGCGGAACCAGTGGCATCGGCCGGGACAGTTGGATGTCGATAAAATGGCAGCGGCGGCAAAGATGCTTGAGGGCACGCACGATTTCAAATCGTTTGCCTCCGCCGCCGACCAGCGGGAAAGTTCAGTAAGAACGATCAATCACTGCATAGTGAAGCAAGCATGCGGCACTATCGTGATCTCCGTCACGGCGAACGGCTTCTTGTATAACATGGTCCGCAACATCGTCGGCACGCTCATCGAAGTCGGTCGCGGCCGCTGGCAGCCGGAGGACATCGACGCGATCCTTGCCGCCAAAGACCGCTCCGCCGCCGGGCCTATCGCCCCGGCAAGCGGCCTGTGCCTCATGCGCATCGATTATTAGTCAATCGACACAGCGCCTCATTTCTTCGGCCGTTCGCCCTTGTCCAGCGGCCGGAAATTTACATCCATCGCCGCCAGACGCTTCACGTGCGTTTGGAGGCGACTTAAGAAACTGGCGTAATCTTTGGCCTCGACCGGCGACCAGGCGACCTCAGCCAAGGCGCACGCACGCGGATAGGCCATATACTCAACATGTCGGCTGTCGAGAATGAATTCAGTCCAGAGCTGGGCCTGCACGCCGAGGATATGCTTTTGCTGAGCCGGCTCGAGCATCGCCGGAACGGGGTTATACGAATACACCTTTTCCATCGGCACGAAACCTCCGATCGCGAGCGGCTCTGTGTTTGGGTCGGCCTGGTAGTAGTCGAAATAAGTGTATTTGCTGGGGGCCATAACGACGTCGTGTCCGGCCTGTGCCGCCGCGATTCCGCCCTCCTCTCCGCGCCACGACATCACGACCGCCCCGGGCGCAAGGCCGCCCTCGAGGATCTCATCCCACCCGACCAGCCGGCGGCCCCTCGCGGTGAGGAATTGATCCATGCGGCCGATGAACCAGCTTTGCAGTTCTTCTTCGCTTGCGATATTCAGCTCTTTCATCCGGGCCTGCACGGACGGGCTGTCCTTCCACGGCTGCTTATTCACTTCATCGCCGCCGACGTGGATGAAGGGACTGTCGAAAAGCCCGAGCACCTCCGTGAGGACATCCTGCATGAACAGAACCGTCGATTCGTTGACATTAAGGATCTCTTCGCAGCCGCCCCAATACGTCAGCACCGGCACAGGCTTGCCCGTTGTGCCAAGCTCAGGGTAGGCCGCGATGGCCGCCTGGACATGGCCGGGCATTTCGATCTCCGGCACGACAGTGACGAAACGCTCCCCGGCGTACGCAACCACCTCCCTGATATCGTCCTGCGTATAAAAGCCGCCGTGCGGCTTGCCGTCAAAGGTGCGCGGGGATTTGTTCTTGCCGACCATGCTCTCGGTGCGCCATGCCCCGACCTCGATGAGCTTGGGGTACTTCTTGATCTCGATGCGCCAGCCCTGGTCATCGGTCAGATGCCAGTGGAAGCGGTTCATCTTGTGCATGGCCAGGAGGTCGATGTACTTGAGGATGAATTCTTTGGGCATAAAGTGGCGGCAGCAATCCAGGTGCAGTCC
>JAJFTK010000145.1 GCA_021372945.1 Planctomycetaceae bacterium
CAATCGAAAAATAGGTATGGTCATCAACCGATCCTGCGGATGCAAGAACCTGCGTTACCTCTTTCTAAACCTCAGACAGTTGGCAAAAAAACCGATTCCATTATGATCCCGTATCATCAAAATCCGCGGAGAACCAAAAAATCTTCGCCACCAAAGAATATCCGTTATTTTCTGTTCCGGGCCGCGAAACGCCATTTTTAATGCCTTTCAGCCTTTTGGCCGATACATACACCGTTCGTTCCTGGGCTCAGGCGCATAAAAATAAAAAAAAACCGGTTCAAGCCATTGAATCACCTCCCCATTTCCTGTAAAACCGGGGCATCTGACCGGGGGTGCATGGCTTCATGAACAAAAGTTTTTTGAACTTATTTATAACTGATCAGGAGCAAGTATGGAGTATTTTTTTAAATTCAACATGGGCTCTTTCGCCGCCATGGTGCTGCCCATGCTGACGGGCATGGCTGCCGCCAAAAGGATCGACGCCGCCGCGATCCCGCAGGTCGGCATCGACACGCCGAACGTTATCAGCGCGATGACCTTCAACATCCGAGTGGATACCATCATCGACGGCTTTCATCGCTGGGACAACCGCAAACAGAATGTCTGCAACCTCATCAGCGATCATGCCCCCGACGTCATCGGCTTGCAGGAAGCCGAGGCCCATCAATATCGTGATGTTCGCAGCCAGTTGCCCATGTACAGCGGGTACGCGGTCGGCCGCAATGATGGCCGCGGCGATGGCGAGACCTGCCCGATCCTCTACCGGACCGACCGATTTGTCAAAACCGATTTTGGCACTTTCTGGTTCTCCGATACGCCCGACGTGCCCGGCTCAAAGGATTGGGGCAATCTGCCTCCGCGCATTTGCAGTTGGGTGCGCCTGATCAACAAGAAAACGCTGGCCGCGTTCTACGTTTACAACCTCCATCTCGATCAGCTCTCGCAGAATTCGCGTTCAAAGAGTGTTCGCCTGCTCACGCAGCGGATCGCCGCCCGCCCAAGCGACGACCCATTCATTGTCATGGGCGACTTCAACATGCGGCTGAGCAACTCCGCCATGGAATACCTCTGCTCCAATACCCTGGTTCCGATGAAGGATGCCTGGCAGAGCGTCAACCCCAACAGCAGCGTTGGAACGATCCACCGTTTCAGGGGATCCGTCTCAAGCCGCATGATCGACCACATCCCGCTTAGTAAAGGTCTGCGGGCCCTGTCAGTCACGGTTGACAGCCGCAAGTACAACGGCCGGTTCCCCTCGGACCACTCGCCCGTGATCGCCCGGATCCTGATGCCTTCGCGAACCTTTGCCGAAGGTCCTGTCCAAACCGTGCCTTCGACGCGAAGCTTCGCCGAAGCCCCCTCTGCCCAGACAGCAACACGTGCGCGAGAAGTATTTTAGCACGATCCAAACCGGATTTTTTTCAAGCCGTCGGTCACTCTTCCGGCGGCCTTTTTTTTTGCGCTCTACCCTGCACCCTGAATTCACGAACAAACTATTCATTTGACTTTTCTGATGAATATCCTTAGATTTAGCAATCGGTTGTTAAAATACCAGGAGGTCAAAGAATGAAAACCGCAACCCTAGGTGCTCTCGTTATTTTAGCCGTCTCTCTGCTTGTTATAGTGGAATCCCAAGCCATGAATCGTCAAAACATCCGGGTTATCACAACTGCCCGGGACACTGCCGACCGCCTTACGGAAGGATCGCCGGTCGCCTGGACCAAATCGGAACCTGTCCCCGCCGGCGCTGTCGTCGAGCTTGACCCGGCCAGGACATACCAATCCATCGTTGGATTTGGCGGTTCATTCACCGAGTCAGCCGCTTATGCCCTTTCCAAGGTCTCTGCGGACAAACGCGCTGAGGCCCTGGCGGCGTACTTCGACCCCAAGACCGGCCACGGCTACACATTGTGCCGCACCCACATCAATAGCTGCGATTTCTCGCTGGACAACTATGCCTACAATACGACCGCCGGCGACGTCCAGCTCCAGCAGTTCGACATCTCGCGCGACCAGAAACTGCTCATCCCGCTCATTGAAGACGCCAAAGCCGTCCGCGGCGCAGATTTTAAGCTGCTGGCGTCGCCCTGGTCGCCGCCCGCCTGGATGAAAACCAACAACGACATGAACCACGGCGGCAATCTCAAACCCGAATATCGGGACGCATGGGCCCTCTATTTTGCCAAGTACATCAAAGCCTATAAGGCCCTCGGCCTGGACATCTGGGCCGTCAGCGTCCAGAATGAGCCGGCCGCTACGCAGGTCTGGGACTCGTGCATCTACTCGCCGCAGGAAGAAGGCCTATTTGTCCGCGATCACCTCGGCCCCACGCTGCAAAGAGAAGGCCTTGATGCCGTTAAGATCCTCATCTGGGATCATAATAAGGACATCATCTGGGAGCGTGTCCAGCCTATCCTCTCTGAGCCGGCCGCCGCCAAATATGTCTGGGGTATCGGCATCCACTGGTATTCCGGCGATAATTTCGAAAACCTCGACAAGGTCCATACGGCCTTCCCCGACAAGCCCATCCTGCACACCGAAGGCTGCCAGGAAGGCGGCGTGCACCTCAATGACTGGAAGCCCGCCGAACGCTACGCCCACGACATCATCGGCGACCTCAACCATTGGACCGTCGGTTGGATCGACTGGAACATGGTTCTCGACGAACGCGGCGGGCCCAACCACGTCGGCAACTTCTGCGATGCCCCCATCATCGCCGACGGCAAACAGAACAAGCTCATCTACCAGGGCAGCTACTATTACCTGGGCCATTTCAGCCGCTTCATCCGCCCCGGGGCGGTCCGCATCGGCTGCACCGTCTCCGACCCTCAGCTCGAAACAACAGCCTTCAAAAACACAGACGGCAGCGTCGTGGTCAATTGTCTTAATCGGACGGATAACCCTATCCAGTTTTCTCTGAAAAAAGCTGACAATACCGCTGCCTTCACATCCGCCGCGCATTCGCTCGTGACCTTGATCTTCGATTGATTGCGCACATGCAGTAATGCGCTCAATTGCCGTACTGCCATGCAGCCGCTAGCATAGTTAAGACGAACGTGAAAATCGAACGAATCTTAACTATGGAGGCTGCCATGAATCCATTGAATCGCCGCAAATTTATGGGGCTTTGGGCGTTCTCGGGGACGGGACTGATCATCCCCGACAGCATCGGTGCAGTTGACTTTCTGACTGCTACGCCCGCCACTTCAAACGCAGTGGAAGCGGATACTATGGAGGTCGGCGCGGTCGAGGACCTGATGCGCGAACATGGAGTGCTGCGTCGATTGCTGATTGTATATGGCGAGTTTGCCCGGGCGCTTCGTGAAGGCAGGCAGGTCGGCGGATTTGACCAGCTCAACAAGGCGGCCACGCTATTCCGGACATTCGGCCAGGACTACCACGAGAAGGCGCTTGAGGAGGCGTACGTCTTTCCGTCGCTGAAAAATAGCAATACCGAGGCCGCGCGGACCCTGGACACGCTCATCGCTCAACACGAGCGGGCAGGGCAGATCACGGAAATCCTGCTGACGGCCACCTCCGGCAAGCAACCGGAGAATGAGACCACTCTCGCCGGGCTGCTGGAATCGTTCGTGAGGATGTACAACGCGCACGCCGCGCGCGAGGATACGGTGGTTTTCCCGGCGTGGAAAAGGGCTATGAATCCGCGGCAGGCCGCCGAAATGAGCGAGACGTTCGAGGATATCGAGCGCCAGCGCTTCGGCGAGGGCGGCTTCGAGAAAATGGTCAACGATACGGCCGACATCGAGCGGGCCCTGGGGCTCTATGATCTTTCACAGTACACGGCCCAGCCAATCGCCATAAGCTAAGAAGACAATCGCAGAATAGGCTTGCCTGACAGCCGGGATGGGTTATACTGGCGGCGTTTACGGGTATGGATGCGGACGATGAACGGCCTTTTGGACAATCCTTTGGCAGCATGGCGCCCGGCGTGGTCACGGCCGGAGGCGATTTTTATCGCGGCGTCACTGGTCTTGCTTGTCATCTTTCTTATACCCCTTCCACCGGCAGCCCTGTCGATCTTGTGGGTGCTGACATTCTGCCTGGCGGGCGCAGCCGCTGTCATCTGCCTGGCGGCGGGCAGTTCGGCCGACCTGGCGGGCTTTGTGCCTTTGGTCAGCGTGCTGACGCTATTGCGGCTGGCCGCGCTGGCCGGCAGCGCCAAAAAAATAATCCAGCACGAATCGCCCGACCCCCTGCTGCAGGCGGCGGGAATGTGGCTGTCAGGTTCCTGGCCGTTTGCCGCTGCCCTGATCTGTCTGCTGCTGGCGGCCATCATCAGCCTGGCTGTTTTTGCCTCGTGCCAGAGAATCAGTATGGCATCGCGCAATTACATCAAGCGCATCCTGCCGCTCAAGCACGTGGGCATCGAGACCGACCTGGGCCTGGGCGTGATCGACGCTGACCAGGCCAAATCGCTCAATCTGCGGGTTGCCTCCGAGCATCGCCTGCTGGCCGGAATGCAGGCAGCGGGATTGCTGATGCGGGCCGAAATGGCCATCTGCGTGGTGATCCTGTTGGCGTGTGTCATCCTGCCCTTCGGCCTGACGGTCCCTGCCGATGGCTTGCGATCGGCGTCTCTTTCGACGGTCCTGCCGCTGGTCGTCTCTTTGAGCGTTTTCACCCTGGTTCCGATGGCGGCCGTGGCCTGTCTTTGCGGCTGGATGATGACTCGTGACAGTCTGATCCTGCGAGTTGAAGCACAGTCGCAGCCGCCCGCCAAAAAGATCGCGATCGTCACCAGGCAGCAGGACGCGCCGGAACAGGTCGAGCTGCTTAACCCCGATTTCGCCAATCATGGTCAAACGCAATTTGTGGATTTCGAGCCGGATCTCCAAACGTCCGAGTCTGTGGTGACAACAGAAAACCAATCGGTCATGCCATCGGCGTTCGCAAAGGAACTGCAGTCGCTGCAGCAAGCGGCGTCAGCACCGTTGCCGCCGGTTGCCCCCCCACGGGAGAATTCCGGGGCGGCCCCGATGGAGGAATTCCTCTGCGCTGATGTTGAGGAATACTATGAAAAGATCAGCCGCATGATCCTCGAATCGGGCGAAAAGGCGGTCTTGCTGGCGGCGGCGAAAGTGAACTATCTGCCGGTAACTGTTGCGGTCAACATCGCCATCCGGCTGATCCAGAAACAAAAAGAGGTGCTGCTGGTGGATAGCGATACGGATCGCAACGCATTGGCCAAGGTTTTTGACCTGGATCCGCAAACGATTATCAAGAAAGCACAGCGGACCTGTTTTGAAAGCCTGTGGGTAGGCAATCTTGAAGCCGAAAAATTGCACAAACTTCTGGCCCGGCCCCGGGCCATGGAGCGCTTCGATGTGATCCTGGTCTATGCGCCTGACTACGGCCAGGTAGAATTAGGGGCCGCCAGGGTTGGAGGATTTTTCTTTGGGGCCCAGGCGGAAAACCCGCCGGCTCTATGCGGCAAGCTGAAGCCGCTGCCGCCGATCCATTCGGTTCTGAACGCGGAAAAATAATCAGCCAATGGCCGAAATGCCCGAGAATTGCTGCTGGATCATCGCCAGCATCTTTTCGAGCCGTGCAAAACGCGCCACCAATCGAGATTCGACGCCGGTGAGGCGATTCTCCTCGGCCTCGATTTGTTTCTCGAGCGAGCTGATGCGATTGTCAAGGCTGTCGATGGCGATCGGGACCCGTCCGGTGCCGGTCTTCAGCGCATCATCCATTTCCTCGAACAGACTGCCGGCGACGCCCTGGCGGATGTTGACCGTGACGTCCATCTGGCGGCCAAGCTGGGTCGTGTCCAGGGATAATTGCAGGTCAAACTCCGGATACATCGGACGGCCGCCGGGATTGAGTTGACTGTTGCCGTAAATGTAATTGTCCTTAACGACCGCCTGGCGGGCCTGGGCCCAAGTTTCATTGGCGGTCTTGATCAGGACGCTTCCATCGGCATTGACGCGAATGTTGAAGGTTCCCGCGGCGGTACTCTTGCTGGACCCATAGTACTTGACATACGCGGCATCGGTCCCGCTGGTCGAGCCGGTCTTGACGGCGCCCAGCAGCGACAGAATGCCAAGATAATCATCAACCACCGCCTCATCAAATTCGGACTCGTTCAACTCCAGCAGCCCGTCGGAATCGAGTGTGAGACCGATGTCCTTGGCGTTATCGAACGAATCCGCAGAGGTAAAGCCGACGGCGTTGGTCATCATCGGCAGCTTCAAGAGCGAGCGGATGCTGGTCAGACTGTATTCGGAGGAAAGCGGGCCGGATTTCTTCGCTTCGTCATCGTACTTTGTGTTTTCATCAAAGAACATCACCACCGCATTATACGCCTCGATCATGCTTTTGAGCTTGTCTTTAAGCTCTTTCGTATCGCGGGTGAGGTTAATGTCAACTGTGTCAAATCCGCCGGAGTCGTTGGCTGTCGTGCTCTGGAGGTTGAGCGTCACGCCGGCAATCACGTCGTCAATCGTGTTCGTGCTCCGGCTGATCCATTGATCCGCCGCGGTCGGATAACCATCGACCTTGATCATGGAATCCTGCGCCGACTGCGTCTCGGTGAAGTTGGCGCCGGCCAGGGCCGCGATATTGGCGTTGATGCCGCCGCCGGCGGTCGTCTGCGCCGTGGATAGCGCGGCGGTCTGCGTCGCTGTCTGAAAATCCAATTGCAGCGTCATCGAACTGACGCCTGTGGTTTTGTCGGTGACCTTGAGCTGGCCTTCTTCAAATGTGACCTTGACGCTGTCGCCGAAAGCCGTCTCGATCTCGCCGATGAGGTCTTCAATGGTCGCGTATCGATTGATCGTAAAGATCGAATTGACGGCGGTTCCATCGTGCTTTGCGCCTTGGATGGTGACTTGCGTGAGATTGGCAAAATCGATCGCCTGGCCGGAAAAGTCATCCAGGTCCGTCAGTTTGGTTTGCAGACCGGCGTTGCTCGTCTGCGAGGTCAGTGTCGAGGCGGCGGTGCGGACCTCGGCGCTGCTGGAATCGACGGTGATCTGGTAGTCCGAGCCGCTGCTGCGGCCGTTGAGCACGAGGTGGTAGCCATTGCCGCTGCCGTCATCATATTGAAGCAGCCCGGCGTTAATGCCGGGATTCTCGGGGTCATTATTGATCAGGTTCACCAAATCGTTCAACGTGGTTTCGGCCGTCGTCTGGACCACAAGCTGCTGATTGTTGTAGGAGACCAGAAACGTCCCTGCGCCCACGTAAGAGGTGTCATACTTATAACCCGTGGAATGCACCCACCGGTCCGCCGTCGCGAGCTGCTTGATCTGGATGCTGTGGCTGCCTTCAAAGGCATTGGCGCTGGCGCCGACCGTGAGTATATCCTTATCGCTGGTGCTGGCGGCAAATGAACGAAGCTGGCTGGAATCCGACAGCGAGCGCAGCGCGGACTTGAGCGAACTGAGTTTGCTTTGCAGTCCGCCAATGACGCTCTTTTGTCCCTTGTGTGCGGCAATCTTGTTCTGATAGATGCTCAGCCGCCTCTTTTCCACGGCCATGAGCTGCTGGACCAATGTCTTGGTATCCAGTCCCGTCGAAAGACCCGGCAGTTGTAACGAACTCATATTTGAACTCCTGTCCAGCTCATCCGTATTATCGGCAATCTGAGCCCAAAGACTCCTGGGGCCGATCTAAAATATGCATCCATTTTTACCAACCTCTGCCGTCCGGCCGCTTGTCGGGCAGTCAAATCGCGCTTTATTGGCAGCGATGTTCTATCCGCTCTGGCGGCAAGCTGCAGGATAACCGCCGCTCTATTTATAGGACGCAGTGGCGGCCTCAACCCGCGCCGTCTGCTGTGCCTGCTGCGAATTTAGAAACTGTTCGGCCAGCGCACACTGCGGCTGGGGATTGCCCGCAAGGCCCGATAAAGACGGCGGCGCCGATGTGCCCTGCAGCCGCTTCTGCGCTGACGCGGCCGTAATATAATCGCGGATCTTCTTGCGTCTGCGCCACGCCAACGGCGAAACGGAACCGGCCTCCAGGCGTTTTAGTAATGCCGCCGCATCCCTGTGAGCCGAAACGCGAATTTCCTCTCTGAGATACTCGCAGGCCATCGCGTCCTCGCCGGCGGCATAGGCCGAAAGCCCCCGCGTGAAATTCAGATTGCGCCAATTGCGGCTCTTGCCGCCGGTCATCTGGTCGAGCCCGTTTAACGTGATCAGACACGAGACGTACTGTTCGGCCGCGAACTGCTGCAGCGCCTTGTCGGTAAGCTGGCGGCACATGACATCGTCCACCGGCTGCGACTCCCACTGCTCGAACTGGCTGGCAAATCGCGGGATAAAGTCGGTGCAGGTGCAGGCCCTAAGCTCTGCCTCGACGTTGAGCGCCGGGTCAGCTTTGGCCTTTTCCAGGATCTTCGAGAGCTTGTAGAGATAATAACTTTCCAGCTTATGCCTGCGGCTTCGCGGGTCCACCGGGCTGATCTTGCCGGTCTGCGAGCCGCTGTGCTCGCGTTTGTACGTGAGGTATTGCGGGATATTGACGAACAGTACCTGCTTGGTAATAAAGCCGTAAAGGCCCGCTTTAGACAGCCAGAACGTATCGGAGCCGTACGGCTGTTCATCGTAAAGACCGATGCTTTCGAAGAGACTCTTGCGGATGATCGCCGAGCCGTGCCAGCAAACGTGCCAGGTCTTGGGAAAGGCCTCCATGATCTCCAGGTGACTGCTCGCCTTGACCATCCGGTCGCCAAAGTCTTCGCCGCGGAAGATCTCCAGGAACCGCCGGAAAAACGAGCCCACGATCGCCAGCCGCGGGTCGATCTGGATCGTATTATGCAGCACCTCCAGCTTGCACGGGGTCATGATGTCATCGGAATCCTGGATGCTGATGAAGTCAGCCGCAGCGTGAGCGATCGCAAAGTTCCGGCGGACATACGGCCCTTTGCAGTCATCGAACGTCCATAGCCGGATGCGCCGGTCCTTCTCGGCGTAACTGCGCAGCATCGCTGCTGTATTATCCGTGCTGCCGTCATCCAGCGCCAAGAGTTCCCATTCCGTCAACGTCTGCGCCAGCAGGCTGTCCATCGTCTCAGCCAGGAACGCCTCGGCATTATGACAAGCCATAATGACTGACACCTTGGGCGCACCCGGAGCTATCGGTTCCGCCGCTTCTACCGGCTGCGCTTCAGCCGCCGCTGCTTTTTGAAATAGCTTGCGGCGCTCGGGTACAGCCGCGGATGCCTGCGGTGCGGCCGTTCCCATGGGTCGGACAGGCGAGGACTTTATGTTCTTTAATCTGAGACGCTGCCCCTCGATTTGCTTGATCATCGCCTGCAGCGTCAACCCGTGCTTGTGCAGGATGTACTCGTTGTTGTGCTTGTAGCGGGCCTGCTTGGTCTCGGATTTCTGCGCATCGCCATAATCGTGGTAAATGACCGTTTCCGGATTGTAGATCACGGCCGAAACATCATTGAATCGCTGGATCAGCCGCCAGTGGAATTCGCCGCCCTCATGCCCGAACAGCAGCGGGTCCATTCCGCCGACCGCCAGGTACGCGTCCCGCCGGAACGCGTTATTGCCTTCGATATTGCTGATGCTGACCAGCGGCTCATTGCCTAAATTGTAAATGGAACTGACGGACCCCAGACCCGATTTGTCTTTGGGCAGGATCCTGCCGCGCAGGCCGAGGATCTCGTATGTTTCAAACGCCTTGCGGATCGAGTCCAGATAATTCGGTCCGACCAGTGCGTCATCATCTACAAAAACCAGAATCGGGCCGCGTGCCAGCGCCGCACCGATGTTGCGTCCTTCCGCAGGATAGAAATTAATCGGGCAGTCGACGTAAACGTCTGCCAAATGTGCAGCCTCAGTCGCTTTCTGATCGCCATTATCAATCAGAATCAATTCATACAGAGCCGAAGGTTGGGCCCGTAATGACCGAATACAATGGGCTACGTCCTCCGCACGGTTATAGGTCACAATGATCACCGAAAACAGCGGCTTTTTCGGACGGCCTGCAGAGCAGTAAACCGGCAATTGCCCGTAATCCATCTTTGAATGATACTGTCGGATCAGATTCTCCGCCTCCGGCAATCGGCCCGCCTGGAATTCTTCATGCGCCCGCTGAAACAACGACAACGCCTCTTGCGGGTTTGTATGCGTCCCGGTCGGATCCCTCTTCTTGGATTGCTCTGTTAACGGATCAAAAGGCTTGCGCACAATGCGTCCCCAATTCGAAGTGTAATATGTTTTCACCCAGGCATCTTCTGCATTCCGCGTGCCCGCAGATCGTTCCAGGCTTTGAGGATTGTAATAATAAAGTCCCAGCGGCTCCTTATTTAATTTAAAGTCATGTGTCTGAGAGCACCGCATAAAAAATTCGTAATCTCCGGCAACCTTAAAGGATTCATCGAACCAACCGTATTCATCGTGGAGCGATCGCCGCCACATAGGTTGCGGACCTGTAAAGCAGGCTTTCAGCAGCGCCTCACGTGAGTATTCCGGATGCCAGTCGGACAGGCGCGAGGGCGTCTTATTCCGCCATATTTGATTCGGAATCTCGGTGACATAAAAATGTGAATAAATCAAGGCCACCTTCGTGTCCGCTTCAAGCATTGTCGCCAGTCTCTCGAGCATTTCAGGGGCATGGCGGTCGTCGGTGTTGGCACTGGTAATGTACTTACCTTTTGCGATGCGGACGGCGCGATTCCATGCGGCATAGATGGTTTCACGGTCCGGCGTGCGGATGTATTGAATGTTAGAATAGCGATTCTGAAATTCTTTTACGATGGCCTCTTCATTTTGCATCGATCCGCTGTTGACCACGACAATTTCCAATTGGCCCTTTTGGTACAAAGTCTGTTCAACCAGATCCTGCAGGCAGCCGCGAATAAATGCTTCTGAATTGTAGGTTGATACGATCGCTGAAACGAGAATCGTTCGACATTCGGCAGGACTCGGTAATCTTTTCGCCCGGCCAACCGCATCCCAGATATCCAACTCTTTAAAATATTCGGTTCCATATTCATCAAACCAATTTTGGATCTGATCGAGACGCCACTTGTCGGGTAATTCATAAACGCTTGGATCAAAATCTTTGTAATATTGGAACCAGTCCGGATGAGCCGGTTCCAAATGCAAATCAGTTTCGTCCTTACTTGGTGCATAACGCTCATTAATGCGAGCGGCCGGCTTCTGCGGAGCGCGAACACGTTCCAGACAACGATACCACGCCTGTTTCAGCAGCAGATTCGGCCAGTAGACAAATTGAAAATGCAGCACACCATATTCATAGCCTTCCATTTTGTGTATGCGACCTTTTAAATTCTTTGGCACTCGCGGCGTATGAATAAACTCGGACGAATACGAACAGCGCCCATCATCGCAGAAAACAAACGGTTTATAATTGTTGGTCCAGACGGATTTATCGTGCCGGTATTGATTCGTACTTCTCCACAGGCAGATCCAGTTGAGCAGCAACTGATCGCCAATCTGCATCGAGGTGATAAGTTTTCTCAGTTTATCGTCGATCAAGAAATTGGATGTGAGCGTCTCATCCGCATCCAGCAGAATGAAATGCGTTCCGCCAATCGCGCGGCCGGCCTCCAGAAGGCGGTTATGATCCCCCGGCTCATCTCGCACCCATTGATCCTTGGTTAAAACGCGCTCCACTTTGCATTCGGCGCCGAGGCTCTGGACAATCCGGAGTGTGTTGTCCGTCGAGCAATCGTCTAAAAAGACGATCGCATCTGTGAATTTTGACAGCATCCGGATACATTGGGCAATAATGTTTTCTTCATTTCGAGCGGCGACCAGCCCTACAATTTTGAATTTCCGTGCCTGCGGCACTTGGCTTTGAACAAGCACCGGATTCAGGTTGTTCTTAACAAATTCGATTTCGGCCAATTTGTGTTGATCCCGGTTTCTGTCACTCAAAAATAGTCGCAAATCTTGTTTTTCGTTCAGCATCACTTGATATATATATTCGCCATATGCGTCCTTGAAGTTCTTTCGCTGCGATTCGTATTCCGGCGATATTTTCACTACCTGCTTATCCGAAATATTCTTGTCCTTAAGTTTCTCTTTGCTGACCTGAGATGCCGCCTGTTCGAGTCTTTGCGGATCAAACGGAACTTTTAAAAAGTCACACAGCTTTTCAAATTCGTTGCCGAGATTTTCTTTCATACGCTCGTAGCTAAGGACAATTTTCCGTTCTGAAAATGTTTCCTCCCACAACCACTTAGCCAAGTGCCTGGCATACAGTGAGGACCAGTATCGGATCCTTGATGAGTCGTTAAGATCCTCATTGTAATAACTCATTTGCGAATAGATGGTGTCAACCGGATTTCGCCACAAGTAGATCACCTGTTTGCGCAGCGTTTTCAAATCCTCATCGTGCGTATGGCAGCATGTGAACTCAGTAGCCGCCTGGCAGTAGAATATGCGTGTCAACGCTGGTTTTTGGAAATAAAGTTCCATCAGCATGCGCAGCCAGTGACTTCCGGTTCGTGGGAAACTCACCAGGAACGGGTGTTGAGGATCCTGGCTGTATTGATCGGTGAGGCTTCGAGCTGCAACCCATGTATTTCCATCTTTGCGAAATAGCGGGTTCGAGCGAGCCGCCTCACTGACAGCAGTAGAAGATGGCTTTGCAGGCTCTGCTTGATGCGTTTTCAGATTCTGACTGTTGTTCGTATTTGAACCTTGCTTTTTGCTGATGTGAACCGTTACATTCCTTTGAATCACCGGGGATGACGCTACAATAAGACCATCGGCCGAGAAACTCTCGGCGATAGTGTGAGCAGAAATAATGTGAAAATTATGAGCCCTCAGAAATAACAGACATTTCTCATGACAGCTGCCGTGCGTCGAAATAAAGATATAGCCTATCTTACCGGCGGCAATCGAATCAACACACCCATGCAGCATATCATATTCCGCACCCTGGATGTCAGAATGAAGGAGATGAACAAACGGTATCCGATTATCTTTGATGAACTGATCGATGCTGATTTGTGGCAGATGATAGGTCTTGCCGTCCCAATCCACAAAAGAGGCATCGGACAAGCTATTGGCGCCGACAAATGCATTCAGGAAGTGCCCCTGCATCTTATTCAATTTGAAGTTTTCAATCCCAATTTTCATTTTGGCCGAAATCGGCTCAACCATATAGTTGACAGCGTCGGCTACCTTTCTGTTAAACCACATGGAGTAATAGGACCAGAAACTGCCCAGTTCTATCATGACTGCATGATCCGGCATTGTCTTAAGGACGTCATGGAATACCTTTTCCTCCTGGGGCTCGTGATGCCCTCGAAGAATTCGGATGATTTCCGCCATCCAATCCCCGTGATAGCCGCCATAAACCACTTTCACACCGTTGTGCATGATCTGGTAAGCGGGATCTGCATCGACAATCTTTCCGGCATTAGGTACCTTCGGGATATCATTACAGTCATTGCAGCTTACTGTAAGCGATACTCGCTTTCGAATATCCGGCGGAAAGCTGCTCAAATCAACTTGCGGACAGGCCGGAACTGTGTTGCAGGCAGAAATTTCCGTTTCCAACTGGCTGAGTGATTTGCTGCTCATAATTAGATCCTGCTGACTGTTTTGTTTAAGGCCTCTTGAATTTCCTTCTTCTTATCAACAAAAATAAGCACCGGCCAATTCAATTTATGTCACTGCGAAAGCCGTCAGCTCGGCTTCGTCGGCCGCCGCATCAGGATTTCTTTATCACAGGCTGGCAATATGGGCTGCGTACTGCACTGGTTCATTAACCTTGACTGAGTTTCAATTGTCATAAAAATAATTCGATATGGTACGGCAACTTCAACAATCACCGCACCATACCGTTTCTCTTGGCTCACCGTTCGATCTGGAAGCCATTTATATTGACAGTAAAATTATTATTATCATCATCGTAACCATACCAATAAAGATTTCTTGAACCGCCACGTGGCAAATCAAGCCAGGCTTGCACTGCAGCGGTATAACCGTATGTACTGGCATACATTTTTGAAGCATGAGCATCGGCTGCACGTACCATGACAAAGACCGAATCTCCGGTCTCATTGTTCGAAGCAATAACTAAGATCGCTTTGCTATTCACAGGGCTATATGCCGAACACTCAAGAAATTTCTCTGTTCCATCTGGGTTGCCGCCACTTAATACCGTTTTTATATGTTCACCGGAGTTTTTATAAAGCCATTTAAGGTCCGGAGTAATAACATATTCGGTGATGGTCGCACTTCCTTCAGGGCTCCAGACAACACCAATGCAGCGATCATTTCCATGGTACCAGCCCAATTTCGAATTGCTCCAGGCCGGTTCTGTTGTGCTGTCGACAATGATAGGGTCGGAATAGACGGAGTTAGCATCATCAATGTAGATGTAATGGAAATCCTCAGCCGTTGTCAGGCTGGTCATATCATGGTCGAGAGGCTGTTCGACAATCTCCCAGTAATGTCCGTTACATTCACCATAGCCGCAGGTCACGGTTACTGTATCTGAATCCTTGTAATCTACGTAGGCCCCGTAGATCAGCCCTTTCTGCAGGCCCAAATACGAATTTGCCGCTTGTACGTTCGGCTGGAGCATGGCCGCAAAAAGAACTACCGCAGTCATTAGCGTTATTTCCTTCTTCATAATTACATTCCTTCTTATTGACCTTTGAAGAATTAACTTAAGTCTCATAAAGACAATTTTGCATGTTTGAAGAACGAACGCAACAAGGGTTGTTGAGAACGGCTTTTTCGCAGGGATTTACGAACGGCCCTAGACAGATGCCGGATGTCCGCAG
>JAJFTK010000014.1 GCA_021372945.1 Planctomycetaceae bacterium
GGAAACAGGCCGCTCCCAAACCGATAAATCTTTGGTCCCCTGCATTACACAGAGGACATCATCCAGTATTACCGCCCCTTTCGGGACACTATTCTGAAGTTCGGGGTACGTTACCTGCCTATTCCTCACCCTTTCGCCACTAGCATACCTTTCGGTTACCCAATCAGTATGTTCGTTCGACTTGCATGTCTTAGCCATGCCGCCAGCGTTCATTCTGAGCCAGGATCAAACTCTTCAATTTGTATTGTAGAATTTACCGTTCCGAAGAACGGGTATCCTGTCAAACTCTGGAATCAACTTAAAATCTCGCTCACGCAGCGAGATAACCATTGATCCCCGCCAGTCTTTCAACCGGCGGTTTTTGATTGGTTGGGATGACCCGAACCCTAAAACGTGAGAGGTTCGAGATCCGCATCTCGCTGCCTTAAAGCTTATGGCACCAACTGTTAACTTTTCAAAGAACTATTAGTATTTTCAGGTCTCAATTACCTGCTATACTCTGAGTCGAAATAATAAGCGGCCAAGTTTTGTCTGCAAGAACCTCTTTACTTGCCCGCTCTCGTCACTCCAAAAATAACACTCTAAGCGATTGCCAGCGACTCGTCAACACCTTTTTGGCAATTTTGCCAAATTTTTTCGAGCCGTTTAGGAGCGGCCGTCAACTTAGAGACGGGGGAATATACCCAATGCCAAAACGGAATGCAAGAGGGAAATTAAAATTTTTCATCTTTTTTTGCATCCCCCGCTTTTTGGCTCAGCAAGGCCGCTTTCGGGCCCGCAGCGGGGCATTGGCATCGGCCAAAAAAGCAAACCGCACAAAGAAAAACCTTTAATTTCTTCAATTTTCAATTAGCCCGATACTCTACGCTGATGCGGGCATCCGGTTCGCCGCCGTGAAAAAACTCAGCTTGCGTTTCAGGCGGCGGCCGACCTGTAACGTCAGAGCCCGGTTAGGCGTATAATCAAGTGCTGTTTGCGTTGACTGTAACGAGATTCCATGCATTCGAAAAGAGGTCACTATGAAACATCTCGCGGCGATTCTCATCGTTTTCCCGTGTATCTGGAGCATTGGTTCGGCAGCCCCCCTGGATCATCGCCAGGTGCCCGCCGACTCCGCGTGGGTCGTGCACGTTGACTTTGAGAGATTTCACCAGACGCGCATTGGCGAACTGGTCACGGCGCAGATCACCGAGAAGCACAAGGAGAAAATCGACGCCCTGGCCCAACTGCTCGGCAGCAACGTCCTGACCGATCTCACCTCCTTGACCCTGTACGGGCCTGATGGCCATGAAGAAAACGCTGTCAGCCTCGTGAAGGGGCGTTTTGACAAGGACAAGCTGGTGGCGTTTCTAAAGCTCAATTCCGCCTATAGCGAGAGCGTTTACGAAGGCAAAACCCTGTATTCGTGGGTTGACGAGCACCGCCGCAAGAACCAGGTGGGTGCCTTCGCGGCCGATAACGTGATCGCCATTTCTCAAACCTCCTCGGCTTTGCAGGCGGCTCTGGATGTGCTGGCGCAAAAGGGCAAGTCGCTGGCCGACAAGGAGCAGCCGCGGCTGTATACGCTAAGCCAGGCCCCGGAAGGCAGCTTCGTGGTCGCCGCCGCCGAAGGGCTTTCCCGGCTCGGCGGACCGGAACATGCGGCGATCCTGAACAATTCCAATTTCCTCGTCTTTATCACCAGTGAGCAGGACGCCCGCTTGAAGGCCCGGCTGCAGCTTGAATCGCAGACGGAAGAATCGGCCCTGCAGATCGAGCAGATCGTTCGCGGCATGCTGGCCTTTGTGACCCTGCAATTAAATGATCAGCCGCAGATGCAAAAACTAGTGCAATCGTGTATAATTACTCGCGACGGCGCGAATTTGACATTCGATTTGACGGTCGCGTCACAAGACTTCTTCGCGTTGGTAAAATCGATGGAACCGACGCCCTCGAGCAAAGATGATAACGGTGCACGATCCAATCCATCTTGAGCGTCAAGAGCCCGCGATCAGCAATAGGAGGCCGCCAGCAGGCAGCAGCATGCAGGTGTCGAACGATAGCCGTTTTTGGACGGAGCAAATGCTCGCACAGAAAGTCGCCGCGGGTCAGCCGGGGGCGTATGAGGAGATGGTGTGCCGCTATTGCCGTCCGCTGATGGAGTTTGCCGCCGGAAGAATGCATTGCTGGCACGATGGCCAGGACATTGTGCAGGAAACGTTTTTGCGGGCGTATCTTCATGCCGGCTCATTCAACTCGCAGCACTCTCTCCGGCAGTGGCTCTTTACGATCGCCTACCGCCTGATGGTGTCAAGCTGGAGAAAGAAAAGACCTGTGCGATTGTCTGAGGAAGCTGCCGACCTCCTGCAGGCCCGTGCGACGGCGCCCGATGAGGACGAATCGGATCTCTGGAAGGCCGCTCGCCGCATCGGCCCTGAGGCCCATACGGCGTTATGGCTTCGCTATAAGCAAGACATGTCTATTGACGAGATCGCGAAAGTCATGCAAAAAACAACGATCGCGGTGCGCGTCCTGCTGCACCGCGCGCGCAAACGGCTCGGTGCAATGCTGGAGTCGAACACTGCCGCCGGCGTCTGCCCGCCGGCCGAACCCGTCCCTTATTCCGAAAGGACCGTCTAATGTTCTGTCGTATCTACCAGTGGCAAATTGAAATCGGCATGGATGACGGACACCCCCTCAGCGACCGTCTCAACAAGCATATCGCCGGATGTGCACGCTGCCGTCAGCATGCAGCCGGTCTTGAACGTCTGGCTAAGGTCATGAGCGCAGAAACCGACCAATCACAGATGCAAAACCTTGGGCCGCTCCAATTACGCATCATCCACACGCTCTCGGCTCAGCGCCTGGACAAACTTGATGCACGCCAACTGGCCCAGATCCACCATGCGAAATGGTGCGCCGCGGCGATGGCGGCCTGTCTGCTTGCGACCGCAAGTATTCTGACGCTTAATTACACGCAGCCGAAAAAGCAGTTTGAAACCACGCTATCGTCTCTATCCATTGCGGCCAAGGCCCTGCAGACGCCATTGCCCCGATTGGCCGAGTTGTCTGAAAAGCCGATCCGCTCGGAAGTCAACAAATTGAAAGCCGATTCCCACAATGTGGTCATTTTTTTGTGGAACTGTATCCCGCATTTCGAACCGAGCAAGGATGACAGCGAACAAGCTCAATAAGATCATTCGCCGCAAAGCAAATGGATTTGCGCTGTTGATCGTGCTGGCGGCGATCGCCATCATGATGCTGGTGTACGTCATCCAGATGGACACGCTGTTTCGTCCCGCCCCATCACACAGGCCCGTTGAAATGCAAAGACAGCCATGGGCCCATGAAAACCTGCTGATTCCGGCGGAAAAGACGGTTAAGAAACCCAAGGCGCCAAAGCCCCTGCTGACCGAGCCTTTTGAGATCGCCGGAGACGCCCTACGAAGCGGCGAGCCGCGAGGGCAGGTCAAGGTCGCCTTTGACACAGGTGGCAGGATCGAGGCAACATGGCAATGCCAATACGCAAGCGATGGCAAGACGCATCAGTTTTCGGCGCAGACTGCCGGCAATGTAAATACAAAATTGACCTATGAGGACGCCAACGGAGCCGACAAGACACGCCTGTTCTTTTTCTCAAAGGGCGACTACGTACACGTGACGCAGACGCCTGAAACCGGCACAACGCGCGAAACGGGAACGGCTTACGTGCTCGGCTGGCTCCGGCCCGACCGCACCGCCGAAGGCTTTGTCACCATCACCACGGACCAGAAATGGTCCGCTGAATTCGCGTTTCAGGCAGTCCCGCCCAAGTAGCTATTTGCTCGGCATTCCGGCCAGTCGATACATCTCCGACCCGGCCAGCAGAAATCCGCCCAATCCATAATCTTCAAAGTTCGGCACTTTATCCCGCGTTACCGGCTGTCCGTCCGAAGGCTGCTTTCCCGTACCCTGCACGTACCCGAGGAACCCATTTTCATGCAGACTATCGTTGGCCATGCCGTTCCAGCCTTTAATGGCGGCGGGCAAATAGGCCGATTCGTCGAGCAGTCCGTTTCGGACGCCCCAGGCAAACCCGTACGTAAAGAACGCGGTGCCCGAAAGTTCCTTGCCGCCGAAATGGGTCGGGTCGTGCAGGCTCACGTTCCAGAATCCGTCCTCCCTTTGGATCTTCAGCAACGCGCCGGCCATATCCTTGAACATCGTCACATATTCGCCCCGGTGCGGCGCATCGGCCGGCATAATATCCAGCACGCGCACCATCGCCGCAAAGACCCAGCCGTTACCCCGCGACCAGTAGCAATCCTCGCCATTCGGCTCCTTGTACGGTGGGTCAAAGTCCTTATCTCGCCACCACAAGTGATCTTCGGGATTGTAAAGCCCCTTATCGCCGTGCTTTGTCTTTGTGTAGCTGTAAAGAGCGTACATCTTTTCGAAATAACCATTGTCCTTATACAGCACGCCCAGTTTGGCAAACACCGGCATCGACATCTGTATGGCATCGATCCACGACCAGTCATCGGCCTTGTCGCTTGCGACCATTGCGTCGATGCACTCCTTGATGTTGGCGATCCGCTCCGGCTGGGGATCGATCCGATAGAGGTCGATGTACGTCTGGCCGCAGCACTGGTCGTCGGCGTTTCGCGTTGAGTTGCCGCTTCGCATACCCCACTGATGGGCCTGGCCCCAGGCCACGGCGTAATTGTAGTACGCAGGTTCCGCATCGATCGCGTACAGCGCCATCAGGCCCTCGTAATACGTGCCGCGCGTCCAGATGTTGCTGGGCCGCTTCTTATCGTTCACGATGGGCACGCCGGGGTCAGGCCACTTGTCCATGAAGTATTGATTGGCCAGTTTCATATCTGCCATGATCTTCGCCTGTGCAGGCAGATTCTCAGCGGCTTTCTTTGATAAGGCCCGGCTCTTATCCGTCTTGTTTTCGGATGAACAAGCCGTACAAACAAGGCAAGCCATTAACAAGCTCACCGTACGTTGCGTTGCCTTGATATTCGGGGACATTGCTTTTCTCCTAGTATTGTATGAATTTGTATTCGTACCCGTATTAGAGCGAATCGTTCTGCAAATGATATTCCCTTAATCCGATCAACCGTACAGGTCCCAATAGCCCGCTGTCTAGAATCTCCCACCCGGAGGCATCAAGTTTTTTGTAGTCAATATTCACAATATTAATATCCCGGAAATATTTCCAATCAACGCCCCGGATATCCAAATCCCGGATGCGATTCGCCGACAGGTTCGTCACCTCGATCTCGAGCAGATTTCCCTTTCGTTTGACAAGGTCGTCAGGCACGTATACCACGTAGGGCATTGAGAATACACGATCCAGTTCGCGGCCGTTAAGCCGTACCCTCGCACTGGCGGCGACCGTTCCTAAATCCAGTCGCCAGGCATCGCGCTGGACTTGGATTTTCTGTATATCAAAGGTAAGCCGGTAGCGAGCCGTGCCGGCAAAGCGCTGGGCCTGCTCGCCCTGCTGGGTCCACGATTCAAGTTGCTCAGTCCGGTAAGCCGGAGGCAATTCCGGCCCGCCCTCGATAAACTCCACCTCCCATGTACCACTCAGTTCCGTGCTGTCCGCCTCTTTATACCACACCCATGGCTTGCCTTCGGGTTGCGCCTTTATAAAGGCTCGCAGAATGATGGATGCTCCCGCCGGAAGCTGCACATACACATCTGCATTGCCTGCCTTACTTACACGGACCGGCGCCGTCCCGCTTCTGCCGGTCATCGGATCCATGAGCATCATTGATTGTGCCGGACGAGCCAATGTAATCCAACCGTCGAACGCCGGCGTGTTCGGCTCTTCCGTAAACTGCTCATCCTGGTTGATAATGAAATACCAGTAGCCATCCTTATCTCTTCGCCGGGTAAATTTCAACCCCTTATCAGTCATTGTTTCTCGCGGCAGACTGAAGGCATTGATGACGTGTGAAGCACTGTTGAGAATTGAATTGATGTCCTTGCCTCGACCGAAAAGGCCTTTGCCTATCGTGCACATCTGAACAGAACCAAAAGAGGGGGACCATGTTAACGAATTAACGAGTGACTTGAGTTCCGCCCGCTTTTCTTTCAAATCGCTCAATCCCGGCACATCGCGCGGAATATCCTTTTCAAACAGAATCACACCCCCCTGCTCGGCTAACGTGTACAGCGTCTTGAACGTCTCCAGCGGCATCCGTGTACAGGCTGGAACCACAATCATCTCATAAGCGCCGCCAGGTGTCACGATTCTGTTCTGATGATTGGTATCCGGTACAACGGCCATATTGCTAATACTGCACTTCAAAAGCTGGTCGTCTGAAATATAATCAAACGTATAGCCCTCTTTCCACAACTTCGCCGCCAATTGTCCGACCGGCTGCTCGGCCAGCCACCCTACCCCGTGAATGGTCATGTCGAGGTTCATGCCTTTTTCATTGTGCCAATAGTCATGAATGGGCCAGTAGACGAGAATATCGTTATCTGATGATCCGGCCTGCAAGACGGCCTGGCAGCGAGCCAGGTACGCGTTAAGCGCATCAACATCGTGCCAGATGCTGTTGCGCGGATTCATCTGCGTGCTGGCATAGAAGACCCATCCCGGCCACGGCGCATCGGCAGGCGAGTAACAATTCCCGTGATAAAAGACGTGATTGATGCCGCTGACGAACAGGCCATCGATAAAGTTCTTCAGCGCCCCAAGCGTCACATGATAATGCTCCTTCAGCCACGTGCCCGTTTCAGCGCTGGTCCGCGCGCGTCCGGCAACGTGCGCCGCCGATGAAGCGAACTTTGCCACGAGCGGATTGCGGTCGAAACGAAAAAATTCCGTCTCCGGTGAATCGGACATCGCGTAAAAGTCCAGCAGGTTGGTCGGCGCCCCGTGCGCCTCGTTGCGCGTGATGCAGCCTTTATCGTGCGACCACCCGGCCCACAGTTCAAACGAATCCAGCAGCATTTCCGAAATCGTGCGCCGGTAATCGCCCTTGAGGCGGGCTGTGATATCGCTGTCGCCTTCGCCAAAAAACGCCGGCAGATGATCCTGCAGCCGATAGCCTCGCCGCTTTTCAAATTCTGTAAGCAGGTCCGGCGACCAGTTGCAGACATACTCATACGAATCATGATAAGTGGCCCGCGGCATCAGGCCTTTATAATCCTTGAACGCGGCATCAAACCAACCGAGATAATTTTCCATTGCAGCTCGGTAAAACGGGTTCAGCATGTGACCTTCGCCGCCGGGCGCTGCGCGTTTGACCTTGCGCCCGGACGGCTTTTGCCAGAGTTCGTACACCTTCCATTCGCCCTCCGGCTTGATCCAGTCCAGCGTTCCATCCGCCTTCACCTTGTCCGTCAGATCGACCGGCTCATCGGGCCCATAGGCCATCACGCACAACGGCAATTTGGAACTCAACGTAACCGGCTTATCGGCCTCAACCGTCTTGATCGACCGCTCCAGCACGGCATTGGCCAACTCCGCCGTAATCGTCGGCCCGCCGAAGCACCACCCCGTACCCAGCGTCATATCCACACCCATGCCAAGCCGCCGTCCTTCGCGCACGGTCCAATCGAGCATTTCCATCCACTCCGGGCTCAAATATTGAATATAACGATCCTCGTATCCCTTGGCGCCGTAGATCGGGATAATGTGAACGCCTCCGAGCCCCGCCTTTTGAAAAGTCTCCAACTGCGATGTGATATTTTGCTTATCGACGGCGCTGGCCATCCACCACCAGTACGTCCACAGCTTGCATTCGCTGGTAATCGCGGGCCATACGTCCGTCTGCGAAAGCGACGTATTTTCAGAACCAATGCATCCGGCGGAAAACATTACGGAAAGACCAATGATCGTGCGCATAATCCACTGTTTCATAGCGGCTCCTGTTAATGTAAAATACAAGGCCCGGATTATACCCGCATTTGCACCAGGAGGCACTAAAAAAACGAATGCCGATGGTATTCGCCGCTGGATTGCCAAATAGAAACACCCTTTCAGGTGAGGGCTTCTGTGATTCGCATCATTGTGTGAAGTGAGCGGCGGTTCATTGGGCCGGCAGAGTAATCGCGCCCGTCGGGCGTTTAAAGCCCTTGTGCCACTGCTTTTGCCAAAGTTCCGCCAGCGGCACCGATTCGACGGACAAGTCCTTATAAATGATGTTGATCTGTTTACTGTGGCGGTCGATGCAGAACCGTTCCATGTGGTTGACGTTTCCGGTGTCGAACATCTGCTGACCGCTCAGGCTCGCGGGAACGCGGTCCGTCCCGCGCGGATAGCCCTGCAGCCACCGCGTGCAGCCGAAGAGCGGCACATTGCCCGGCGTGCTCGTCCAATTGGTATAAACGCCGTCCTTAAACGTGTCCTCGTACATAGAATCGTACGCAAGAAAGCTGTTGATCCCATAGCTGCTGATCGTTGAAAGGTTATCCTGCCATTTCCACTCCCACGGCATGGCCGCCGTGCCGACCTGACCCGTTCCGCTGACCACCAGCCCCGACGCCGCGTCCAGGGTCACAAATTTACTGTACGGCGCCGACGGGCACAGCAGTAAATCGATTTTCTGCCCCAGCCGGAACTGCTCGCCATAATGTTCATCGCCGACATAGGGCGCGATCTTGCCCATCCAGTAAAGATTGGTATCGCCGGCGTCCCTGCGCGCGACAAATCGTTTGAAATCGTTTGCGCCTTCATACGCCTCGATGCCCTTGCCCAACTGGCCCAGGTGCGACATGCAGATCACCTTCCTGGCCTGGTCCTTGGCCTTCTTCAGGGCCGGCATGATGATCGACAGCAGCAGCGCGATGATCGCGATGACCACGAGCAGTTCGATCAGAGTAAACCCTGATCCCCGGCAGATCCGCGTAAACGCTTTACTATTCTCTATTCTTCGCATCCGTTTGTTCCATGCCATATCGCACACATCCCTATATGTAATACAGGTAAGTGTCCGCAATTTCTGGAATTTAGACAAAAAACTCAAAGAGTTTCAGAGAATTGACAAATCCACCTTTGCGCAAAACGTACGCTCGTTAGAACATGTTGCTAGACATCCACTTTTCTAAGGTACTGGCAGGCATTTTCGCAAACCCCCCTGTTTACCTCGTTTTAAGCCGCAAGCAAGACCGCTACACGCCGGTGCATGCCGCCGCGCGGATGGCCCGATTCGCCAAAGCCTCTGCGGATTCGGGGTTCTGTGAATTGACCGCGTCAAAATCGCCGCGCAGCGCCTTGAGCGCATAACGCTCATGGTTGATTTCCTGCGTGGTCCGTATCCCCAGTCTGCGGAATATTGGAACCGGCGGGCACCAGCCGCTCAGCGCATGCTCCAACAAGAGTCCTGCAACCACCATCGGAAATATAAACCACTTGCGATTGACCGTTGCGCCCAGAAACAGGCCCAGCAGCGAAACAGTCGCCGCGTTGGCCTCCAGCGTCCGCTCGATGTCCCATTCGCGTTCAAGTTCATCAAGGCGCTTCTGGATCACGTCAAGACGCTGGGCATAATAATAGATACGGGCTTCCAGCTCGCGCTGGTTGCGCTCATTGATTTCCTCATCCGTATGTACTTCGACTCTCGTTTCAGTGGCAGGCAGCATAGAACCTCCCGGCCGAATGCGGCTCATGGAATTGATTTCTTAAGGATCCAACCGAACAGCAATCCAATGATCAGGATACCTGAGCCAATGATCAAGCTGGCCAGGGCCGGACTCACGCAGGCCGCAAGCATCCGGTACCCTCCCCACAAAAGAAACCCGATCCCCGCAGCGATCAGCAGCATGGCCAGCTTCAGGAAGGCGATCCGCACCATCAGGCGCATCATCTGCTTGTGCAGGTTCGCCGTCCGCTCGTGCAGGCTGTTCTGCATCAGCACGGCGCAAACGTTCGCGGATTCGTGAATAACGGAAGCGATCTGGCCAAGCAAGCTCATCAATCGCTCCTGGAACTCAGCCAGCTCAGCAGCACGCCGGCGCCAAAAGCGACCGCGATCGAAGTCAGCGGCCTCTGTTCAATGGTCCGCCGGCTCTTATCCACCGCGTAAGCGCCCTGGTTGCGCATCGATTCGTACATGCTCGAGGCCTTCTGACCGGCCTGGTATCGCAACTGCGCAATGGCCGCATGCAGCCGCAAGTGGGCCTCCTCAAGGGTTTCCCTGCTGTAGGTGCCCGCTGACGACAGCATCTCCGCCAGGTCCTTCTGAAGCTGGCGGATATCCTCTTTAAAAGTCTCGACATCCTGAGACAATTGTTCGACAGTCTTTTGTTCTGCCATGGCATCTCCTTCACGAACCGTTGCGCCGCATCGAAGCCGGCGTTCACAACGCGTGAACGCCGCTGCAATTATGCGCCGCTCGTAAAACGCTCACCATGAGCATTCCTTTCAATCTCCAACGGTAAATTCCTTATCGCCAACCGCGTGGCCGCGCAAACCTGACGCAACCAAACACTTTTTACCAAGCCGGACACTGACGCTGCTAAGAACACGCGGCCGACAAAAAATCGGCGATCCCATCATTGGCATACTGGCGTTTACATCGTCGTCGGCGCAGTTCCGTCCGCGCCAATTGTTTGTAGCGGTCGTCCCCCAGGAGACTCATCAGCAGAAGCATTTCGGTGGATTCTGAGGCTATAAGGTCCGGCATGGAGGTCTCCGATGGCTTCATCTGGCGCACTCCTTTCATTATTTGCACACCCGTTGTCAACTTCCTTTCTGTCAGTTTTCATACTTTATCGGACGGGCGATTTGTTCTTCATAGGTAAACGCCGTAACTTGCGGCAATAAAAAGCCTATGCGCATTTCAGCCAAAAAGGATTCGACCCCGGTGGCGCTTTGTGATAGGATGCCCGCACTTTAATGCGACACGCAGACAAAAAAAAACTGGTTCGCGGGATGCCGTTTTACGTCGGATGTTTGCTTTTGTTGACAGTCCTGGGTTTTTTATACTTCCGAAAGCCGCCTCAAGCCGCCGCACCGCTGCGCCAAACCATCGCGCGCTATCTGGAAAACGGACGTACCGCGTCTCTGACCAGCCTGGATGCCGTCATTGATAACCGCGAAACATGGCAACTGATCCTGGGCGAATCCGTCGGTCAGCGCATCGAGGATTTTGAATTCAGCGATATCCGGGGCGGCAATCATCGCTTAACCGATTTCGCGGGCGGCCCGCTCGTGGTTGTCCTTTGGGCCACCTGGTCGCCTGCCTGCACAATGCAATTTGGTCATCTCCAGGAACTCCGCAGGCAAAACCCGGGGCTCATCATCGTGGCCTTCTCCAGCGAGTCCCAGCAGACGCTGGAACGCTACGCAACACAAAATGACGGTACGTTCATGCTGGTCCGCCAGCAGGAGGCTCTGCCTCGCCCGCTGTCGGAGATTTCTGACATTCCCGCGATCTTCTTTATCGATCGGCAAAGTAAACTGTTCCTGGCCTGCAGGGGCCTGATGCCGTTCGAGCATGCGGATGCGATCTTAGGATTCATGGAACCGAAACCTCATGAGCCGTTACCGAACTAATACCGCCAGGCTGCTGAGCAGGATCCTGCTGCCCCTGTTGATCGTCGCCCTGCCGATCGCCGCGATGATCGCGTTCATCCTCTATCATCATCAGAAACCTCACCTGGCACAGGTTGCTGAGCACCCATTGGATCAGCCGACCTTCGGCGGCCAGGCGTGGCCGACGATCCGGGGCGATTCGGCGATGACCGGCGCCGCAAGCGGCAGCCTGCCTTCCAAATTGAAACCCGCCTGGACATTTCAGACCGGCGGCGCCATCAAAAGCGCCCCGCTGGCAGCCGAAGGACTCGTGTTCGCCGCCTCCGAGGACAAGGGGCTTTACGCTCTTGGGGTTCTCGATGGAAAACTCGTCTGGCGATTTGAAGCCGATGATCCGCTTGAGGCGGGGCCGCTCTGGGCCGATGGCCGTGTGCTGATCGGCTCCAATAAAGGCACCTTTTATGCGCTGGATGCCGCCAACGGCCGCCCGCTCTGGCAGTTTGACGCCGGCGGACAGATCGCAGGCGCCGCCAATGCCGCCATTGATCCCAACGGACGCGCTCTGGTCCTGTTGGGGTCCTACGACAGCAACTTGTACGCCCTGGACGCCAAAACCGGGCAAAAAGTATTTGCGCGCGAGGCCGGCAGTTATATCAATGGTTCGCCCGCGATCGCCCAAGGCATCGCGGTGTTCGGCTCATGCGATGGATTCGTGCATACGGTGCCGCTGGATGGCCGCCAATCGGCCCGGAGCATTGACGCCGGTTCCTACGTCGCCGCAGGTCCGGCGATCCGAGATTCGGTGATGTATGTCGGCAGCTACGAAGGCGTTTTCACCGCCGCCGACATCCAAACCGGAAAGATCCTCTGGCGCCATAGCAGCAAGGAGGATGATGCCTTCTTTTCCTCCCCGGCCGTAAATGATATGTATGCCGTTGTCGGCTGCCGCGACCACAGGCTCTATTGTTTCGACCGTGACAAAGGCACACTGCTCTGGACCTTCGAAGCAGCAGATGATTTTGACAGCAGCCCCGTCATTTGCGGCGACAAGATCGCGGTTGGAAATAATGATGGCCGTCTCTACATCGTGGACTTAAGATCGGGCAAGGAAGTTTTCAGCTACACGCTCGGCAGCCCGGTCGTTTCTTCGCCGGCGGTCGCACAAAACAAGCTCTTCATCGGCTGCGATAACGGCTTGCTATTTGCCTTCGAGGCCGCCCTTTAGACCCGAAGGGCTCTCGGCCGGCGCATGGCCGTTCAAGAGAAATTCAGCAACAGCCATGTAATCCAGCGCCCCGTTGCAGCCGGGTTCATATTCAAAGATCGTCTGGCCATGACTTGGCGCCTCGGCAAGCTTGATGTTCCGGCGAATATGCACCGGCACCACCCTGGCGCCCGACCATGGTTGTCCGCTTTGCCTGCCGCTCTCAAGGAAACGGCTGATGTCCTCATACACTTCGTTCGAAAGGCTCGTGCGGCTGTCAAACATGCACATCAGGATCGTTGAGACCTTCAGGGCCGGGTTGATCCGTGTCTGCACGAGCGTGACAGTCTGAAGCAGTCGGCTGAACCCCTGCAGCGCCAAAAAGTGCGGCTGGATCGGGATCATCACCTCATCGGCGGCCGACAGCGCGTTCAACGCCAGAAGCCCCAATGACGGCGGGCAATCCAGCAGCACGAAATCGAATTGGTCCTTTACTGTCTCCAGGGCCCGCCTTAAAATGATCTCGCGTCCGACCTCGCTGACCAGTTCCGATTCGGCGCCGACCAGGTCAATGCCGGCTCCGATCAGCCAGAGGTTTTCGCGCACCGGCTGGATCACCTGGGCCGCCGCCGTCCCTTGCGTCAAAAGCTCATAGACCCCGGCCTTTTCCTCCTCGGCGTCGCTGCCCAGGTGAATGGTCAAATGCGCCTGCGGATCCAGGTCGATCGCCAGCACGCGCAAGCCCTTCATCGCCAGCGCCGCCGCCACGTTGGCCACCGTCGTGGTCTTGCCCACCCCGCCCTTTTGATTGAGTATCGCGATCTTTCTCATTCGCTTTTTATTTCCGGCTCTGCCGGCGCAGGCGACGCTTCACTCTTAAGCATCTTATACACTGCATCCAGCACCCCGTTGATAAAACGAGGCGACTGTTCCGTGCTGTACTTTTTGGAGATCTCGATGGCCTCGTTCAAAACCACCTTAAACGGAATGTCCGGGCAGTACCGTAGTTGATAGACGCTTAGCCGCAGGATCGCCCGATCTACGTGCGACAGCCGCGACAGTTTCCAGCGCATGGCCGCCTGCGCGATCAGATCGTCGCAGGCCCTTACATACTCCCACGCCCCCAGCGCCCATTTCTCGGCAAGCTGCAGTGTCATCGGATCGTCGCTGTTCTCTAAAAAAAAAGGACGCAGCGTTGCCAGCAGCGAATCGCCCTGCACGTCCAACTGACACAAGGCCTGCATCGCAAGTTCTCTGGCTTTTGTTCGTCGATCCATTTTTAACCACAAATTCTTACCACAGAGAACACAGAGAACTCTGAGATTTTTTTCAATGTTCTTCCGAGTATTCCGTAGTTGTTTTTTGTTTCAGTCATTTAAGTTTGTTCGATCCCGATGCATCACGATAGATATTAAGGATTTGAAATTTAAACCCCTTAAAATCTCTGCGTCCTCTGTGGCGAAAATTATATCTTCGCCATCAAATCCGCCATTTCCATCGCTGCGCTGGCCGCGTTGGCGCCGGCGTTGCCCTGCTTGGTGCCCGCGCGCTCGATCGCCTGTTCGATCGATTCGCACGTCAACACGCCGAAGATCGTGGGCACGCCTGTATCATAATTGACCTGCCCCACGCCGCGGGAGATCTGCTGGCAGACATAGTCATAGTGGCTGGTCGATCCTCGGATCACCGCCCCCAGGCATATCACGGCGCCGTACTTGCCGCTCTGTGCAAGCTTCTTGGCAGCGACGGTGATTTCGATCGTCCCCGGGACCCAGGCAACCGTCATCTGGTCATCCTTGGCCCCATGTCTCTGCAGACAATCAATCGCGCCGCCCAGCAGTTTGCTGGTGATGAACTCGTTGAACCGGCTGACCACAATGGCGTACTTATGGCTTCCGGCGGTTAACTGACCTTTTAATTCCTGAACCATGGTTCTCTGCTCCAAAAAGCCTCAATAATCTTCTCCCCAACTGTCTTATCGGACGTCTCGCCGGAGACCGCCGGCCTTTTACAATAACGACCTGCGATCCCGGAATCAAGCCGTCTGATTATAAAACCTGCATATCTGGAATGCCAGAAAAAAACTTGCGACCGAAAAACTGCCCGTGTTCCGCGATTTTCGAGCTAAGTTGCCTTTTCTTTCGGACGATATACAACCGCGCGCGGTTGTGAAAACTACATTAAGGATGATACGGAGTACAAAATGTTTGATTCTGCCGATGATTGCGAATTCCACGAATGGCAGCAAGCCGAGCAAATGGCCATGGAGGCCTTCGACCTCTACGAAAAAGGCAGCATGAGCGAGGCCATGGAGAAACTGGCCGCCGCGATCGAGCTTAGCCCCGACCATACCGAATGGTACTTCAACATGGGCCTGACGCTCGACGGGCTTGAAGATTATGCCAGGGCCGCCGATTTTTATCAACGCGCTCTCGAACGCAACCCGGATGATGTGGAGATCCTCAATTGCCTGGCCGTCGATTATACGCGCACAGGCCGCTATGACCTGGCGCTGGAGACCTTCGAGCAGATCGAGCAGATCGACATTAACTTCGAGCCGGCCTACTGCAACCGCATCATCACCTACACCGAGATGGAGATGCACGAAAAGGCCGAGCAGATGTTCTACCTGGCCCAGCAGATCAACCCCGACTGCCCACTTTGCTTCTATAACATCGGCAATTCTTTGTTTACCCGGGGCCTTTATGAAAAGGCCATCTGGTGCTGGGATAAATGTGCCGAGCTGGATCCTGCGCACCCGCAGATCCATTTCCGCCTGGCCCAAGCCTGCTGGGTGACGGGTCAAGCCAAACGCGCCGAGGAGGAATTCCTGACTGAAGTCCGCAAAAATCCCGCCGATATCGATGTGCTGCTCGACTTCGGTCTATTTCAGCTTGAAAGCGGCAATCTCGAAAACGCCCGCGACAAGTTTAACCGCATCCTCGAGTTTGATGACACATTCGCTCCGGCCAAGTTCTATCTGGGGGAATTATGCCGCATGCAGGGCAGGACCGAGCAGGCCCACCAGTGGTACCAGAAAACCATCGAAAGCGATGGACGTTTGTCCGGCCCGCGCTTCCGCATTGCCGAGATCTGCCGGGCCAATGGTGATTACAAGAAGGCCAAGGACCTGCTGCGCATGGAGTACCGCATGGGCCTGGAAGACATCGATGTCCTGACCGCCATGGGCTGGATGTTCATCCAGATGGGCGCCCAGGGCGACGCCAATCACTGCTTCCTGCAGGCCCTTGAGCAGGACAATCAGCAGGGCATCGCCTTCTTCGGCCTCGGCGCGGCGCTGGCCGTTTCCGGCCAGTACGACAACGCCCTCCAGTGCCTCAAACACTCCATCCGCATCAACAATACCAATCGCGACAGCCTGCTCTGCGCAGGCTGGCTCTCATTCAAACTCGGCAAATGGGCCCTGGCGCTCAAGTACGCACAGAAATGCCGCGCCCTCTCCCCCGACCAGCAGCCCTACAAATCCCGCTGCAGAGAACTCAAACGCGCCGTCTATACTCAACTCGCCATCAAAAAAGCCAAAACCCTCCTCCAACGGGTCTGCGCAATTATCCGGCTGTAGTGGCCCTGCTTTAGACTGTTTTGAATGCGCAGGATAAATCCTTTGACGTCATTCGCCTGTGACTGGATAATACCTTCTCAATTTCGTGTGGCGGAGATTTTAGGGAATGGACGATCCAAATAATGAATATGGTCAACCCGATATTAAAATCCAAGGATTATCAATATGGCTTCACAAGCGGCAGTTTCCGGATTCAACCGATTATTGGGACGCGAATTGGCTAGATGTTACAGTTAGCTGCATCGCAGAAGGGTCGAGTGTCCTCGCCGAAGGGAGCCTAATTCATCTGTCCGAGATAACACAGTTGCTGCCGCAAGTTGAAAAGTTATGCGAAAGTCTCAAGGGCAAAGCTGCAATGGTCTGTATGGAACCGGTGCTTTCGTTGGAAATAGCTGCCAAGAACCATGGTCAGATGGAAATGACCGTCAACATCACGCCTGATCATTTGCATCAACGCCATACGTTCGTGTATGAAATTGACCAGAGCTTTCTTCCATCATTGGTTGCTGATTGCCGGGCAATCTTGGCAAAATACCCAATAATCGGAAAACCCTGACTTTGGCAAAATTGCTGCTTCATCGTGTAATTAAGTCAAAAGTGCCTGGCAGACTAATTGGGTAATGAGCGAATTAAATTAGGTACTAAATTAGGTAATGTCTTTGGACTTTGTACGTTCCTTCCCTTTTTAATCCTGTAAATCCAATAAATCCTGTCAAAGAGAAAAACCGAATGCTCGGTTACGGATTCTCTTGAAAATCCTGGCCCCGCTTCTATAATGCTATGGCTGTTTGTAAGCCGAACTTAAAGGACCTGATTAGAATACAATAGGCTGAGTGGCGGAATGGCAGACGCTGGGGATTTAAAATCCCCTGCCCGTAAGGGCGTGTGGGTTCGACTCCCACCTCGGCTATTGCGGCGTCGGTCAAAATGACAACTTAACCGTAACGGAGGTACCTGATGACACATAAGATTCAACTGCAGGATATCGAACGGCCCAACCTGTATCGAGACGTGTTTCCCTACACGGAATTCCCGAAGGTCGTCTTCGAGAAAGAGACCGTCCCGATGGAGATCCCGTCAAAGGTCTGGATCACCGACACGACCTTCCGCGACGGTCAGCAGGCCCGCGCCCCCTATACGCCGCAGCAGGTTCTGCGCCTGTTCGATTTCTTCCACGAGATCAACGGTGGAACCGACCTGATCCGGCAGAGCGAATTCTTCCTCTATTCCGAACGCGACCACAAGGCCGTCGAGCTTTGCCGCGAAAGAGGCTACGACTTCCCCGAGATCACCGGCTGGATCCGCGCCGTCGCCGCGGACTTCAAGTATGTGACCCAGCTCGGCCTCAAGGAAACCGGCATTCTGACCAGTGCCAGCGACTACCATATCTTCCTGAAGCTCAAGAAGACCCGCTCGCAGGCCATGCAGTCCTATCTGGATATCGTCAAGGCTGCGCTGGATAACGGCATCCTGCCGCGCTGCCACTTCGAAGACATCACCCGGGCCGACTTTGACGGCTTCATCCTGCCGTTTGCCGCCGAACTGCTCAAGCTCTCGCAGCAGTATAAGTCGCCCGTCAAGATGCGTCTGTGCGATACGCTGGGCTTTGGCCTGCCGTATCCCAATGCCGC
>JAJFTK010000023.1 GCA_021372945.1 Planctomycetaceae bacterium
CCCATTCGGTCATTCCGGGATTAACGGATGCTAGACTCCTGCCCCGGACTTATCGCAGTCTGCCACGACCTTCATCGCCTCTCGACACCAAGACATCCCCCATACACTCTTAGTAACTTGACCATATCAATCACAAGTTGAGATGGTTTTTTCGCCTAATGAACACTTATAGCATGTTCATGTAGTTCTACAGATTTGGTGTTAGGTTCGCTCATTCGAGAAACACAAGAATGTGCTTCTGAAATGTAGTTGTTGTGTGCAAATCACACAACCCACAAATCTTCTATCCACTATATACTTGTCAAAGAGCTTCTTATGTGCAACCGGCTTCTACGCCCCGATCAAACATCGGTTCAAAAAAACCGGAAACATCCAAAACCTGGTTGAGTCATTGGAGACGAAGAGATTCGAACTCTCGACCTACGGCTTGCAAAGCCGCCGCTCTCCCAACTGAGCTACGTCCCCTTGCGATTGATTATTGATTATTGACGATTGATTATCTCGATAATCACCAATCAGTGCAAGTCACAGACGTCACCTGATAATCGCCCATTTTAATGATCAATTATCAATCATCAATTGTCAATTGTCAATTAAATGGGCCCAGGAAGACTTGAACTTCCGACCTCACGCTTATCAGGCGTGCGCTCTAGCCAGCTGAGCTATGAGCCCGACCTGGAAGGCCTGACCGCCCGACTATCGCCGGACCGTCGGCTCTTTTAGACTCAACCTTGTATTTACTTCTTCAAAGAGCAATAAAAAATGCCGCTGCTCAAAAGGCTCAGCGACATTGCTGATTTTTTAGAGATTCGAGATAATACTCGCCACCTCTATGAGCAGTCAAGGAGAAAAATTATTTTTTTCAAATTTTTCTTCAACCCAACTTTCTGCGGCCGGAACCGGCCAGAGACTTTTTCTTTTCCCACCTTCATTCCAGAACGTACAGTCTATACAATTTCATTCCGGCGTCAATAGAAAAATTTAAACTTTTTGGAATATCGAAAAATACCAACAAGGTAACACGGGTCGCCAATCGTCGCTGCGCTCACTTGGCAGACGCCGGGGCTGCATCCGCAAGGCTCCAGCGATCGTGCCATTCGATGAGGATCCTCCCGTCCTCGAACGTCACGGGAAGCCAGATATAGCGGCCATCTATGGGGTTTTCCGGGGTCCAGACGTCGAACATCGCGATGAACTGACCGGGCCTTTCGCGCAAAGGCAGGATGTATGTGCTTTGCCCGCCCCACGTCTTTTCCGGCCCGAGCTGGTTGTGCGGGTTAACGCCGCGCGTCGGATTACCCAGCGATTTCCACGGCCCCATGATGTTGGCCGCCATCATCGATCGCGCCGCGTTCGGCGCCCAGCCCGTGCAGCCTGAGGTGATCATGTAGTACGTTCCTTTGTGCCTGCAGATCGCCGGCGCTTCGTTATGTCCGAACGGCATTACGCGCGCGTACTTGCCCGTAAACGAAAGATAGTCGTCGCTCAGTTCGCTGATGTTCAGCGTATAGTTTTCCTCCGCCGCCGCAATGTGATACGCCTTGCCGTCATCGTCTACAAATAACGTCATATCGCGAGCCATCTGCCCAACCTGAAGATCCCTGGCCAAGTAGTTCTCTTTGCCTTTCTGTTTGTCTGCTTCAACAACGTTCAAGGGCCAGGAGCCCGCGTTGGGACGATACGACTTCAAGTACGTGAACGGCCCCGCGACTTTGTCGGCAACGGCCACACCCGTGCGTGCGGCCGCATAGCCTTGTCCGCGCAATTCCAAATGGAACCACATCACAAACTTGCCTGTCTTCTGGTTATGAATCACCTTGGGCCGTTCGATGATGCAGCCGCGCACGATCTCGCTATTCGGGTCCTCGCTGACGGCCAGCGCAATGCCTTCGTCCGTCCAGTTGTACAGGTCCTTCGAGCTGTAGCAGTGTACGCCCACCTGGGCGGAGTTGCCGCGTCTGCCCGCAACCTTGTGTTCGCCGAACCAGTAGTACGTACCGTCATAATCGAGCACGCCCCCGCCGTGCGCGTTGATATGCACGCCGTTATTGTCCGGCCAAACCGTATCCGGCACAAACTCCGTTCGAATGGATTGCTCTGCACCAAACAGAACGCAGCTCATAAGTGCGATTCCGGCCATGCTGATTCTAATCGATGTCTTCATCATGTTTCTTTGAATAGTTATCAAAAATCAAAATCTGTCAATTCGGTAAGATCCGTGATCTTTTCGACAGGTGAGATTTCGTCGTTTTCCGTCCCGGACGACTTTTCAAAAAATGCGATCTTCATGTTCCCCCACTCGCGTTTGTCAATCACGCGCAGGCCCGCGTACGAATCCTCCACAAGCGAACGCAGATGCGTCCGCAGCACCACCATCGCCCCATCTTTGACCTGCGTGTCGATCATTGCCATCAGTTTGCCGACCTTGGTTTCCGGACCACAGTTGCTGCTCATCTCGTAAGGCGGGTCGCAAAACACCAGATCGTACAACCCATACTCCGGCGTGGGCGGCGCCCCTACCCGCAGGATATTGGCGCAGACACTCTTGGATTGCTTTAGAAAGCCCGCCTTGGCAATGTTCTGGTTCAGGATCTCGATGACCGCCCGGCTGCTGTCGATGAACGTCACCCACTTGGCCCCCCGGCTCAGCGCCTCAAGCCCCATCGACCCCGTCCCACAGAAAAGGTCCGCCGCAACGCAGCCCTCCGGCTTGCCCTTGCTGTAAAGAACATTAAACAGCGACTCCTTCACACGGTCCGTGATCGGCCGCGTCTGGTCGCCCTTGGGCGACAGAAGTCGCATTCCCCTGTTCGTGCCCGCAATGATCCGCATCTGACTGTTCCTTGATTCGTGATTGCGACGTATTGTACCGCAAATGGCCCTAGACTCAAGAACGCTTTTATAAGCCCGTTCCGCGTGAAAATTGAGCAAAACGCCTCAATATCGGTCCCCCGCTAAAGCGTAAACGAGAGTAATCAAGAAACTGGATACTCAGTACCCCAAGCAGTAGCATTAGTTTGGAGCAGAAAATTGCACGAAACCGCCAGTGAAAAAGCCTGTATAAAACTTGCCGAGAGCCGCAACCGGCTTCGATTGGCCATTGATGCCTTGAAACAAGATCTCCGACAGAACGCCGACAATTCCGGCAGGTACGTCCGGCAAGTCGGCAAAGAGATCAAATTCACCTGCCAGGCACACATTGCCGCCAAACCGTTGATCTCCATTGCCGCTTCCTTTGCCGCCGGTGTTCTCGTCGCCCAATGGCTGAGGAAGTAAGGTTTTCTCTCCGCTGTCTAATATCCTTACGCACCAAAACCTATACGCCAGGGCTTCAAACCCGTTTTTCCGCCATAAAATCCCACTTGTTATTCAAGGCACAGATTTTGCATATTCCTCCTCTTGAGATTTTCTGCTCACTAAAGACGCGATGAAAAAAAGAATCCTTTTAATAGCGGGTTTACTGGCGTTCTGCATCGCCGGCCAGGTCATGCTGGGCGGCGGACGCAGCGGGTATGCCGCCGCGCTCGACAACGAAAAGATTACTAACATCTTGGATACAAAGGACTTAACGACAAAAGATTCCAAGTCGTTCAACACCGGCAGCCTGCAAGACAAGCTCGTACAGCAATTCGCCCTGATGCTTCTGCTGGTGGCGGTTTTCGGCGCGGGCGCATGGCTTTTCTGCCGCAAGATGTCCGGCCGCAGGGGAACTTCGCGAGGCAGGAACATTACGATCACCGAGACCGCCAGTCTCGGCCCCCGTAAGCTGCTGCATATCGTGCGTATAGGCTCCAAACAATTTCTGCTGGCCAGCACCCCCGAAAATATCCGCCTGCTCAGCGACGTAACGCAGGTTCTTGACGAAACGGACAACCCATCATGACCGCACGCAAGATGCTGATCCCTTTATTGCTGATGCTGCTTGTGCCCAGTCTGCCGGCACAAACATCCGATCCGGCGGCCCCTCCCAATACCATGCCCGGCACAAGCGACCTCATCGGCGTCATGAACAAGGCCACGACCGACCCGCAGACCGGCCAGGCCGCCGAATGGAGCACGCCCATCCGCCTGGTCATCATGTTCTCGCTGCTGGCGCTTCTGCCCAGCATCCTGGCAATGACCACCTCCTTCACCCGCATCGCCATCGTCTTGGGCTTTGTCCGCCGGGCGCTGGGGACCCAAAACATCCCGCCCAACACGGCCATCCTCGGCCTGGCGTTGTTTCTCACGCTCTATACAATGGCCCCAACCCTTAGCCGGGTCAAAGTCGAGGCCATCGACCCCTACCTGGGCGGCCAGATGGAATTTGCCGCCGCCGCCGAGCAGACCTCCAACCTGCTCAAGGAGTTCATGATCCGCCAGACCCGCAAAAGCGACCTGGCCCTGTTTGTCAACATGGCCCGGGTACCCGTGCCCGAAAAAGTGACCGACCTGGGCCTGCATATTGTCACGCCGGCCTTTATCATCAGCGAGTTTCGGACATCCTTCGAGATCGGCTGCCTCATCTTCATCCCCTTCCTGCTGATGGACCTGGTGATCGCAAGCGTCCTGCTCAGCGCCGGCATGATGATGCTGCCGCCGGTCATGATCTCGCTGCCGTTTAAGCTGATCCTATTTATCCTGGTCGATGGCTGGAGCATCCTGGCCCAGGGCCTCAGCCTCAGTTTCAAGTGACTTCGTTTTGAACATTTAAATTTTGGAATTTGTTTCGGATTTCGATATTCGAATTTCGGATTTTGCAAAAGGATTTAAGTCATGGACGCAGACTACGTCATCTATCTTGGCCGTTCGACCATGGAAACCGCCCTGCTGGTCTCGGCGCCGATCCTGGCCGTCTGCATGATCAGCGGTATTCTCATTTCGCTCTTCCAGACCGTCACCCAGATCCGCGACATGACCCTGACGATGGCGCCCAAGATCATCGGCACCGGCCTGGTGGCCCTGCTGTTCGGCAACTGGATGCTCCAGGTGCTCGTCCGCTTCACCACCGAGATCTTCGCCCAAATTCAAACTTACGGACAGTAGCACCCTTTCGGGTGAAAAGATCCGCACGTAAGCTCGTTGCTTACGGTCGCACTTTTACACAGCCGCGCAGCAGCGGGAACTTTCAAGTGAGAAGTTGACTCTATGGAATTTCTGGCCGGCAAGATTTTGGGCTTTGTCCTGATCCTCACGCGGATCAGCGCCTTCTTCGCGACGGCCCCGCTGTTTAACTGGCAATCGATCCCGCTGCCCAGTAAGATCACCATCGCGCTTCTGCTCAGCGCGTTCTTTGCCGCCCTCACCACCTGCCCCTACAGCGCCGACATCCTCAATCCGCTCGAAGTATTGCTGCTGCTGGCCAACGAATTTATTTACGGTGCCGCGATGGGCCTTGTCGCCTACTGCATCTTCACGGTCGTCCGCCAGGCCGGCGAGATCATCGAGCAGCAGATAGGCCTGAACATGTCCAACATCCTGGACCCGTTCTCCGACGAACCAGGCCAGCCCGTCGGCATGATCCTGGAGACCTTGTTCGTGCTGCTTCTATTTACCACTGAGAGCCATCACCTGCTGCTTCAGATCCTGTCACGAAGTTTTGACAGTTACGGCCCCGGATTTGTCCCCGGCTTTTCCGCCATGTTCGAAAGCGTCCTGAAGGCGACGGTCGCGCTGTTGATGCTGGCGCTGCAAATGTCGGCGCCGCTGCTGGCGGCCTTCCTGCTGCTGATGGTCGTGCTGGCGTTCATGGCCCGCGTGGCGCCAGAATCGAACATCCTGTTCTTGAGCCTGCCCTTGCGCGTGGGCATTGGACTAATTATGCTGGCCGTATTCATCCCCTTTCTGGCCGATTACATTAAAACCATGGTAGGCTGGATCAACAAGCTGATCCCTGTTTAAATCGAGTAAACGATGGCTGAAACCAACAAAACCGAGCAGCCCACAGCGAGACGACTGGAAAAGGCCCAGGAAAAGGGCCAGGTCGCCCACAGCCAGGAACTGGTCTCGGCCATCTCGCTTGCGGCTCTGGTTGCCGTCACCGCGCTGGTCGGTCCGTGGTTTACGACCTGGTGCAAAAATCAGATCCTTTCCGGCCTGTCGTGCGATACGTCTCTGTTGGATAACAGCCAATCCTTTATCGCCTACATGAACGGCCGCATCACCGACAGCATACTCGTGATGACACCCTTCCTGCTGGCCCTCATGATCGCCGGCATCGCCGGCAGCCTCGCCGTCAGCGGCTGGCATTTTTCGATGAAGGCCGCCGAGCTGAAACTGGAACAGCTCAACCCCGTCAACGGCATGAAGAACCTGTTCTCACCCGAAAGCGTCGTCCGCCTGCTGCTGTCGATCGTCAAGCTGGTCTTTATCGGCGTGATCGTCTGGTTCTACCTGGCCGACAAGATCCCGGTGTTGTCGCGCCTTCAATGGGCCGACACCAACCAGCTTCTGCCCACAATGGGTTCCATCATCCTGGGTGCGGTCTTGCGGATCATCCTGGGCCTGCTGGTCATCGGCGCCGCCGACATGTTTTACCAGAAATGGAAATACATCGACCGCCTGAAGATGACCAAGCAGGAGGTCCGCGAAGAGCATCGCGATACCGACGGCGCCCCCGAGGTCAAGAGCAAGATCCGGCGAAAGCAGTACGAGACCGCGATGCGCCGAATGCTGCATGATGTGCCCAAGGCCAACGTCGTCCTGGTCAACCCGACCCACGTGGCCGTCGCTGTTCAATACGATGCCGCCACAATGGCTGCCCCCATCGTGCTGGCCAAGGGCGGCGATCATCTCTGCGAAAAGATCAAGGAGATCGCCCGCGCTCACGGCATCCCGATCATCCGCCGGCCCGCCCTGGCCCGCGACCTCTTCGCCGACGTCAAGCTGGGCCATCCCATCCCCGAAAAACTCTTCACCGCCGTCGCCGAGGTCCTGGCCCTCCTCTACCGCCTCCGCCGCCGTGGCTAACGGTACCGCCGGCGTCCCGCCGGCAAGCTTCTTAGGTACCGCCCCCTCTTCCTTTCTCGCGCAGCCGAGCAAGAAAGACTGTCAAGCCGAACCTGCCCCGCTCGTAGGGGCAGGCTCCCACGCCTGCCCTGAACCAGCAACATTATCCGGATCGCGGCTAGAGATAGCGCCTATTCGTCTCATGCGTCCTATATGTCTTATCCGTCCCTGTCTATGCGTTGACTAAACGAGTTTGATTATTTACAATGCCAAATCAGTACTGTCCCATTAACTTGAGACTAATTTAACATAACTGTTTTCATTATATAATGTTACAGCAAAAAACAACTGTTATCGATTTGAACTGGCGGTTATCCTGCGGTGATATTTTTGTATCACCAGTCAGGAGACGT
>JAJFTK010000029.1 GCA_021372945.1 Planctomycetaceae bacterium
GGCATCTTCCTTGAAAGCTTGCAAAATTGTACCCGATTTTATCAGCCGAATAAACCATAAACCAACGCCAAACCAGCTTTTCAATACAAATCACAAACTTTCTCAGGGACGACTAATTAAGGCGAGTCCCAGAAATACTAACTGGAAAATCGGAATTACCGGCGTAAGCACTCGCCAGGCGCTGGGATTGAAAACATACTCGTCCAAAACAGCAAAAACTCCCCAGCCGAGTCCCGCAGCAGTTATCAGGAAAACCCATGCTCCCTTTAATCGCATTCTTTTCTTGAATAGAAAAAGAAACAAAAGGCATAAACCATAGGGGAAAACAAAAAGGCCAATCATCTGTAAATCGAAACTGGAGATAATACAGCTAACGGAAATAATCGAAAACAGAAGTATTAAAGCTGCCGTCGATTTTAGAATGCGAATAGTTTTCTCTTCTTTAGTCAGCATTTGTTCCTCCAAATCATTTCCTATTTTAAAGAAAATGTCCAGAAGGTCAACTGTTTTAGCGGATCCACACGATTTCCATGCCGCAGCGGCCGCAGGTAAATTCAGCCCGCAGCAGATGCCCTTCGGCATCCTCCAGCAGCAAGGGTTCCGCTATAGCATCCTCACTGCCTGCAGGACAGATGCCAAGCTGCCGACGCAGGCAGTATGAGGTTGTCATCACGACCTGATCGCTCAGGTCCATGCCGGACTCGGCCGCCGGCTCTATGTGTTCGACGCCGTGCCGCCCAAAGAACGCGCGGGCCTTTTCATTGAGCACGTGCCCGCGGTACGTGATGCTCTTTTCCGGGTACGGTATTTCATTGCGCACCGCGCCCTGACCTGTTAATCGCGGCAGGTTCAGCTCACGAACCTCTGTCATTTTATCAACCAGCCCTCGTTTGAGGGCATTCAGCGTCGAGACCGGAAAGAAATACATTTGAGCAAGTTTAACCTCCACGCGCTCGCATTCGAAAACGGTTCCGCCCAATTTGGCCAGTTGCGTCTGAATGGTCGCAGCAGCCTGCTCCGGTTTTTGGGCCGGCTCTCTGGCAAGCTTCATCTCGAAAACCGCCGTGTTATCGTCCGTATCACGCCCCTGCAGCGCAATGCCCTCCGTGGTCTCCGTCAACGTAAGGGTCAGCGGTATCTTCCGCTCGGCGGGCCGTTCAAGCTGCTTGTTAAACTCGTGATCATAGTTTCGCCGGATCTCCTGACCCGCACGAATATTGTCCATCTTCTGCGGCCAGACTCGCCGCCCTTCGACCCGGTTGACCGTCGTCCCGCAAAGATTCTTTTGAACATCGAAGAAGCAGAGCCCATCGCCGTTATGCAGGTCCGCATCGTCATTGAGCACAAATGAATCGCGCTGCACCTTCTCGACGGCGCCTACAACTTCGCCAATGGACTTGGGTGTATCCGTCGCCCCGGCATCGCTGACCTTGCCGCCGACCGCGTATTCCGTAAAACCCCTGTTGAATGTCTTTGAAGGCTGGGGCGTAAAATTTAGATGCACGCCGCCGGAAGAAGCCTTGGCAAGCCCTTTCTTTTCGATAACCCTGTCCAGTTCCTGGCGATAAAAGCCGACGATGTTGGCAACGTACGCCGCATCCTTGAGCCGCCCTTCGATCTTGAACGAAGTGACGCCCGCATCGATGAGCGATTCCAGGTGCGTCGATAAATTCAAATCTTTCAGCGATAATAAATATCGATCTTCGGCGATGGTCTTTCCGCCCATATCAAAGATAGTGTATGCCTTGCGGCATGGCTGGGCGCATTGGCCGCGGTTGCCGCTGCGTCCGCCCGGCGCGTAACTCAGCAGGCAGCGGCCGCTCACCCCTACACATAGCGCCCCATGCACAAAGCACTCAAGTTCGACTTTCGTCTCAGCGCGGATCCGGCGGATCTGCCGTAGCGACAACTCGCGGGCCAGGATCACGCGCGAGAACCCGACCTGTTCCAGGAACCGCACCTTTTCCGGCGTACTGTTGTCCATCTGTGTGCTGGCGATCAGCGGCACCGGCGGCAGGTCCATCTCCAGCAGGCCCGCGTCCTGAATGATGAGTCCATCGATGCCGGCCGCGTAAAGCGTCTCAATCAGCTTCCTTGCGTCCGCCAGTTCGTTATCATACAGCAGCGTATTCACCGCGGCGTAAACCTTCACGTAATACGGGTGCGCCAATTCGATCACACGGGCAATCGTCTCCATGTCATTGCCCGCCGCCTCGCGCGCCCCGAATCGCGACGCCCCCATATAAACGGCGTCGGCCCCGCACAGCACCGCCGCACGCGCTGACTCAAAATCCCTGGCCGGAGCTAATAACTCAATCTTAGGCATAATGGACTTCATCTACGGATTATCACGCCAAACCGTTCGCCAATCCAACAAAAAAAGGGCCTCATTCGAGGCCCTCACCAAACTATGAACTAAAAACTGCGAACTCTGAACTTTCAAAATGACCGCGGGCCATTTTGAATTAGTACATTCCGCCTCCCGGAGGCATGGCCGGTGCGGCCTTCTTTTCCGGGATCTCACTGATGATAGCATCGGTCGTCAGCAATAGCGAAGCGATCGACGCCCCGTTTTGCAGCGCGGTCCGCTCGACCTTGGTCGGGACGATCACGCCAAACTTCAACATGTCGCCGAATTCGTTGCGGACGGCGTCATAGCCGAAGTTCCGCTCGGTCGAATCGAGCACCTTCTGCGCCACGATCGAACCATCGAGGCCCGCGTTGATCGCGATCTGCTTGATGGGCGCTACCACCGCGCGGCGAACGATATCCACGCCGATCGGCTCGTCGCCGGTGCACTTAACGCTGTCCAGCGACTTGAGACACTTGAGCATCGAGATGCCGCCGCCGGGCAGAATGCCTTCCTCGACGGCCGCACGGCAGGCGTGCAGGGCATCTTCCACACGGGCCTTCTTTTCCTTCATCTCGGCCTCGGTCGCGGCGCCCACGTTGATCTGCGCCACGCCGCCGGCCAGCTTGGCCAGCCGTTCCTGCAGCTTTTCGATATCATAATCGCTGGTCGTCGCGTCGATCTCTCTCTTGATCTGATCGATGCGGCCCTTGATGTCCGCCGTCTTGCCGGCGCCCTCGACGATCGTAGTGTTGTCCTTGTCGATGGTCACGCGCTTGGCCTGGCCGAGCTGATTGAGTTCGACGTTCTCGAGCTGAATGCCCAGGTCCTCAAAGATCGCCTGGCCATTGGTCAGGATCGCGATATCCTGCAGCATGGCCTTGCGCCGGTCGCCAAAGCCCGGGGCCTTGACCGCGCAAACCTGCAAGACGCCGCGAAGCTTGTTGACCACCAGAGTCGCCAGCGCCTCGCCTTCGACGTCTTCGGCAATGATCACCAGCGGGCGTCCTTGCTTGGCGACTTTTTCCAGGATCGGCACCATCGATTTGATAGCGCTGATCTTCTTTTCATGGATCAGGATGTACGGCTTTTCAAAGACGACCGTGCGGTCCTCGGCATGATTGATGAAATGCGGGCTCAGATACCCTTTATCGAACTGCATGCCCTCAAGCAGTTCCACCGTGGTCTCCAGCGACTGGCCCTCTTCGACGGTGATGACGCCGTCTTTGCCGACCTTGTCCATGGCCTGGGCGAGCGTCCTGCCGATCTCCGCGTCCTGGTTGGCCGAACATGTCGCCACCTGCTCGATCTGCTTGCTCGATTCCACCGTCGTACTCATCTTCTGCAGCGCGGCGACCATCGCCTCGACGGCCTTGTCGATGCCGCGCTTGACCTGCATGGCGTTGGCGCCGGCAGTGATGTTCTTTAAGCCCTCTTCAAAGATCGACTCGGCCAATATCGTGGCCGTCGTGGTGCCGTCGCCGGCGACATTGCTCGTCTTGCTGGCGGCTTCCTTGACCATCTGGGCGCCCATGTTCTCGTACGAATCTTCCAGTTCGATCTCCTTGGCCACCGAGACGCCATCCTTGGTGACCGTCGGGCTGCCGAAGGATTTTTCAAGAATGACGTTGCGGCCGCTGGGGCCCAGCGTCACCTTCACCGCCGCCGCCAGCTTGCGAACGCCTTCGCGGACTGCGGCGCGGGCCTCGGTACTAAATGCGATTTTTTTTGCTGCCATTATTCAACTCTCCTGTAATCTTCTGTGTTCTTGTGTTCTTGTGTTCTGTGTTCTTTATTCGATGATCGCCATGATCTCCGATTCGTCCATGATCAGGTATTCTTTGCCATCGACTTTGACTTCCGAGCCGGCATAGCTGGTAAACAGCACCTGCTGACCTTCCTTGACGGCCATCTCCGCGCGCGAGCCGTCATCCAACTGGCGGCCCTGGCCGACGGCGATCACCTTGCCGCGCTGCGGTTTCTCTTTGGCGGTATCCGGCAGCACAATGCCGCCCGCCGTCTTGGCCTCGGCCTCGACACGCTGAACAATGACCTTGTCCGCTAGTGGTCTGATCTTCATTGTCTTTGATCTCCTTTCAAAACGATCAGGATTCTCATTTACCTACAATAATATAATGAAATCCACAGTTTGCAAATTATATGCCAAGACAAAATCCGAATCCTTAGGCATTCTGCTAAGTTTTGTAAATCACGGGACTTACATTCTATATAGCGGTTGAACAACTAACGGCTGTTTCCAAAAAAGGCATACCGCGGGCCAAGCCAGACTGCCAGCATGGCAGGTGTGGCACGGATATCTTGCACATGTCTTTGCGTGGCACGAGCGTCTCGCCCGAGTATTAGCACGGGTGACGCAAGTTGCAGGATACTGCTTACAGCTTAAAGCTTGCTTGTGAACGAATAACTGCCGCTTTCCAGTTCTATCCGCCTGAACCCCATGCCGGCTTCTACGCTGGTCGGGACTGTCTTGAGCGGTTGACCGGACTCACGAACATTTTGGCCCTCTGACGTCGGCAGAATCAGCGTCGCTGTGGTATTCGGCGGGATCGTCACATCGTACTGCCACAGACCGCCTTCGAGGATCTTCCAGCTGCTCTCGATCCGGCCGTTGACCGAATCGTAGGCAACATTGGCCCACGTCAGTTTGCCGCCGGGACAGGGCTTGAGCAGGATGTTCTTGAACGCCGGTCCATCCGTGCGGATGCCGCCGATGTTCTCGAACATCCACTGGCAGACGGCCCCGAACGAATAATGCGCAAACGAGTTCATACCCGGATCGCCAAACCCCTGCTCCGGCGTCCAGCCGTTCCAGCGTTCCCAGATGCTCGTCGCGCCGTGCTTGATCGAAAAGCCCCATGATGGGAATGTATCATTGTGCAGCAGGCGATAGGCGATGTCGTTGCGGCCGACCTTTTCCAGAACCAGCATCAGGTCCTTCGTCCCGACAAAGCCGGTTGACAGGTGCCAGTTCTTTTCTTCGATCTTGCGCACGAGGTGGTCGGCCGCCTGCTGGAACCGCTTGCCGTCCACCAGGTCATACGCCAGCGCCAGTACATACGCGCACTGCGAATCGCCCTTGATCTTGCCGTCTTCCTGCACATAGGCCTTGTTAAACGCCCGCTTAATCTTTGCGAACAAATCATTATAGTAGGCGGCATCGGTTTCATGGCCCAGCACCGCGGCGGCATTGGCTGTCAATCTTGTGCTATAGGCAAAGTAGGCCATATAGATGACCTCCTTGGGGGTGTCATCTTTGATGTTCAGCCAGTCGCCAAAGCAATGAAACTGCGCCGGCGGCAGCAGTTCCGGCGTGCTCCGCTTTTCGCAAAAGCTGATGAACTTCTTCATCGCGTCATAATGCGACTCCAGCACGCGCTTGTCGCCGTACATCTTGTAAATGGTCCACGGACAGATCACGCCCGCGTCCGCCCAAGCCGGCCCGCCATCGTCGCCGTTGCCGATCGTCTTCTGCGGGGCCACCATTGGAAATTGACCGTCCACTCGCTGGGCATCTACAAGATCCGTCAGCCATTTCGTGAAGAATGCCTGCACATCCGTTATATAACAGGCGGTATTAACGTACACCTGCGCATCGCCCGTCCAGCCCAGCCGTTCATCGCGCTGGGGGCAGTCGGTCGGGATGTCGATGAAGTTCATGCGCTGTGTCCACACGCTGTTCGAATAGATCTTATTTACCATCGGGTCGCTGCACTCGAAAGAACCCGCTATCGGCGTATCGCTCGACAGCGCCAGTCCGACGATGGCATGAAGCGACGGCTTCTCTGAAACACCGGTCATCTCCACATATTGGAAGCCGTGGAAGGTAAAATACGGCTGCCAGCTTTCCGAGCCGCCGCCCTTGCAGATATAGGTGTCGATCGCGCGGGCCTCACGCAGGTTGGTCGTGTAGAGCGTCCCGTCCGGATTAAGCCGTTCGGCAAACCGCAGCCGGATCTTCTGCCCCGCGCTGCCCTGAACCGTCATCCGCACCACGCCCGCGAAATTCTGACCCATATCGAACACGTACACCCCTGCAGCCGGCTCCGACACGCTCACCGGTTTTACTTCGGCAAACGCGCGAACCGGCTCCGCAACCGCTGCCTGGATCAGCGGCGTGACCTCATTGCCGCCAACCAAAACGGGCGTCCAGGCCGATTCATTGAAGCCCGGCTTGTTCCAGCCCGGCTGCTCGGCACGGGCATCGTACGTTTCGCCCATCAGGAAATCCGCCTCCAGCGTCGGCCCAAACGAGCCCATCCAATCAGGGCCTGTGGCAATCACGTCCTTTTTGCCGTCCGCGTATTCGATCTCGAGCTGTGCCAGCAGCCGCAGGTTTTTGCCGTAATAATTGCGCTTTCCGCTGGGCCCCACATAACCGGCGTACCAGCCGTCGGCCAGGATGGCCGCAACCGCGTTCTTGCCTTGGGTCAGCAGGCTGGTTACGTCATAAGTTCTGTAGTAAATCCGTTTACTGTAATCGGTCCAGCCCGGCGAGAAATACTCGTCCGAGACGCGCTGACCGTTGATAAACAATTGATTCAAGCCCAGTGACGTGGCATAGAGTCGCGCCTTCTGGATCGGCCCATCGGCGGTAAATTCCTTCCGCAGGTACCGTGCCGGCGGCAGAAATTTTTCAGTCGGAATAAGGTTGCCCCAGGGCTCGGAGCCATAATCGCCGATGACGGCCACTGGATACGTTTTTGAATCTCCCATGTTCCCGGATGTACAAACCCAATCGGAACCGGTGGTTATAGTGGTTTGTCCCTGATCCGTTTCAATGATAAGTGCTGCAATCAAGCCTGCCGGATTGGGACTTTCTCCCTCATTCCGAGCGGCAATCTGGATTTGACTAAAATCCGACTGCCTGTCTCTGTTCTTCAGCGAATCGGTCAGGTCAGCCACTTTCACAGTTTTGAAATTCCTGCCGGACAGGATTTCCTTTCCATCCAGCCGCAATGTAAATGAATTGTCCGCGCTCACATAACAAACCGCCGATTTAACAACGGCCTCTTTAGGCAGACGGATATCTTTCAGAAAGAGCCGCTCGCCCACCGGCTGATTACCGCTGACCGGCGCCTCCGACCAGATCCACTTGGCCTGCCGAAATACCGCGGGAAGCTTATCCTCCGCCGGCAGAACATCCAGGCCGATCCACTCGGCCTTCCAATCCGACTTCTTTAGCAGCCCGGCGCTCCAGTGCGCAGTAGCACTCCATTCGGAGGCCTTGCCCTTGACATCCCAGACGCGAACCTTCCAGAAACAATCGCCGCCAGAGGCAAGCGGTTTGCCCTCGTAAACCACGGTCGCCGTTTCGCTGCTCGTCACCTTGCCGCTGTCCCACAGATCACCTTTGCCCCCATCCAACAGGTCCGGGCTGGAGGCTGCCATAACCTGGTAAGCCGTCTGCTTCTGACCGCGCTGGGCCGATTGCAAAACCCAGCTTAGTCTGGGCTTGGCAACATCGATCCCCAGTGGGTCCACCCGGTACTCGCAGCGCAGATACGTCGCCGTAAGACCGTTGGAAGCCTGCGATGTATTGAATAGGCATCCTGTAAGTATCACCGTGATCATAACCAGCAAGGTACAATGAATTAGCCTCATCACAAATCCCTTTATATAGGTATCATGTAAATCCTGTTAATCCTGTCAAAAAACAGGTTAATCTTGTCGTATCGTCGGCAACGTGCAGGCAAACCATAGTATGGTCGCGATCAGCATCAGCAGCTTGACCATTTGCAGGTCCATCCGCCCAGCCAGGAATAAAAACGATGGAACGGTCAGCAGGAATAAAGAAAGCCGGGCAATGTATTTTAAAATGATCTGCATCGTTCATCCTTTAGCAGGTTGCGGGCGGATCTTTTTTTGATAGACCATGCTGATGAGCAGGTACAGGATCGCCGTCACAAACCACCCCGGCAGACTGACAAAAAATATCTCGATCGTCAGATGCTGCTTGATCCATTGCAGGCTCGCCGTATCCGCAAGGATGTTCCTTGCGACCAGCGCATCGGCGATCTTGGTCGTATTCACCAGCACCGTGCAGACCGTCAGCGTAATCAGCCACGCCAGCCCGGCGGCGAGATTAAAACTCTTGCCGCTATGCAGCGCATAATTGCTCTGCAGGCCGAACTTGCGAATGATCCAGAAATCGACAAAGATTACCGCGCCCATCGGCATCAGGATCAACCCCCAGATCGCCACAAAGTCCAGCAGCCGCATCGTCACCACTGGAAACACCGCCGCCGCGATCAATGAGCACACGCCGATACCCCACGTCACCGCAAAGCGGCTGCGTTTCGGCATGATCGCCTGGAAGGCCAGTCCCGCGCGGTACATGGTCGGGCTGGCGGTCGTCCAGCCGGCAATGACCACGCAAAACACCCCCGCCAGCCCCGCCGTCTCGTATGTCATCGGTCCGGCGTGAACATTGGTATTGGTGGGATCAAGATGAAGCTGATACGCAAACAGCAGCGATGCGCAGATCCACGCCATGAAGTGGCCCACGTACATCCCCGCCGCCGACGCGATCGCATACCAGGATTTTTTCGCGTAGCGCAGCACCGTCAGGTCACTGAGCCCGATGTGCCAGGCCATGTTGCAGAACCACGCGAAGAACATCACGTGCCAGAACGTGAATTTCACCCGCCCCGCCAGCGGCTCACCACCTTTCCAGATCGTCGTAGAGCACAAGGTCCACAGGTCGCTCAGGCTGCGGATCTCGGTCTGCGAGGCGTCCATGAACCGCTTGAACGTGATGATCCCAAAGGTCAGAAATACAAGCACCATCCACGGCGCAGCGACATTGGCAAAGCGGCACATCGCCTTAAAGCCATAGGCGGCGCAGATGGTGAACAGCAGGCCCACGATAACCACGGCAATGACCCAGCCCACGCTGGTCGGCGCGGTATCGTTGAGGCCGGGCATCTCGAACTTGAACCCGACGCCCAGCGCCGTCGCCGAAACAGTGATCATCGCTCCGGCCAGGATCGTGAACATCACGCCGTTGGCCAGGTTATAGATGGTCACGAGCTTGCGGCCGCAGATCTGCTCAAGCTGGTAATACAGCGTCAGCCGCGCCCGCGTCGCGATGGGCGCACAAAAAAGCATCCAGCTAATTACCGCCAGCGCGTTACCCACCAGCAAGCCGACAATAAAATCAAACGCGCTCACGCCGGCGGCCACGAACAGCGGCCCAATCATCAGCTCCGTTCCCGCCGTATGCTCGCCCGCGTACATCCCCAAAAAACTCTTAAACCCCAGCAGCGCACTTGGAGGCACTGGCCGGCGTTCATATTCCTCGTGCGCCGCTGCCGCTTCCTGCTGCTCTAATTGCGGCCGGCAAACGCTCGTATTGGAAAAGTCTTCAACTTTTGCCATTTTGCCCTCTAGTTCGGCAAAACGATACTGACCGGTACGGCGGGCGCTTGCTTTTCTTTCGCCTCCTTATCCAGGTAGCCGCTGTACCCGCCCATGATCGCCGACATGATCAGCAGGATCAGCCCTATGCTCAGCAGTGAAACCGTCTTCTTGCTGGTACCCTTCCATTCGCCCAAAAACAGCCCCAGGATTTGGCTGAACAGGATCGAACTGGCCATCAGCACCGTCCAGCCGATATAGGATGTATCGCCCATCTTCGGCTCACCGGTCTTAAAGCAGATAAACTGCGAACACCAGATCGCTCCGGCGATTGCCGCCAGGATAATGTTCGCCACGATCGGCGAACTCGCTTTGACATAATCGCCGGTGCTCTTATTCTTGACGTTCAAGAAGATGCACCACAGCCCATTCACAACGAAGCCGCCTAGGAGCACCACCACCAGAACCGGCATACCCTTCCAGGCCATTGAAGTAAACGGCTCGGTCGTTAGAGCCAATTGTTCGATCGCGCCGCCGCTTTGAAGCCCGATTCCCATCGCGCCGCTCATAATGCCTGAAAATATCGCGACAAAAATACCACGCTTGAAATTAAATTCCGCAACCGCCTTTTTCTTTTCTTCTTCACTCAGTTCTCGCTCTTTGGACATTCCAGCCAGCCCAACCAGAACAATTCCAACCAGGGCGATAATAATGCCGATCAATGAAGTAATTCCGGCGCCCGGCTCCAACAATTGAGAAAACTCGCCCTTCAGCGCTTTGGGAACAAGCGTTCCTACCGACGCTGTCAGACCGCATCCAATAGCCAATCCAAGCCCAAACCCCAGGTAGCGGATCATCAGTCCCCATGTCAACCCGCCGATCCCCCATAAGGCGCCGCAAATAAAGCAGTACCACAGCACGTTGGCCGGCGACGCCTTCAGCACCGTTATGACATTCGGCGACATCGCAAACGCCAGCACCCACGGCACGATCACCAGCCCGAACAACGCATACACCAGCCAATAGCTTTCCCACGCCCAGTTCTTCACCTTCTTGAACGGAAGATAAAAGATTGCGCCCGCCAGACCGCCCAGCATAAAGATCACGATCCCAACCGCGGGATTTGCGCTCGTTACTATTCCGGCATCCATGGCATTCTCCTGATAAAGTTCAGTCCTGTAAACCGTTCTTCTTTTTGACAGGATTAACATGATTTACAGGATAACTTCTTATAAATCCGGTTGAATCCTGTTAATCCTGTCTAAAAAAAACTGTTGATCCTGTCTAAATTACCGTTTCGACAAAACATCAGCCTCATACTTCTGCACGTCGCGGAACCATTCCATCCCGACGGGCACGCCCTTGCTCATGCAGTAATAATCCCAGACCGCCGCCCACGGCAGTGTTTTCAACTCTTCAAACATCACCAGCCGCTGCGTATAGTCCATCTTCTGCTCGAGCTTCTTGAGCGTATCGAACGGTTCCAGCAGCCCGATCAGCAGGGCCTTGAGCATGTTGCGCATCCCCATCGTCCAGGCCGCCACGCGATTGATGCTGGCGTCGAAATAATCCAGTCCGATGTGCACGCGGTCCAGCTTGCCGCTGCGAACCAGTTCCTTGCCGATGGCCTGCAGCTCGTCATCGAGGATCACGACGTGGTCGCTGTCCCAGCGAACCGGCCGGCTGACATGCAGCAGAAGTTCCGGGCAGAACATCAGCACAGACGAGATCTTCTCCGAGATGACCTCGGTCGGGTGGTAGTGGCCGGCGTCAAGCGTCAGCAGTTTCTGACGCGACACGGCGTAACCCATATAGAACTCGTGCGAGCCGACCGTGTAGCTTTCGCCGCCGATGCCGAACAGCTTCGATTCCACCGCATCCAGGTTGTGCGCCGGGTTGATCTTCGGCTCGAACACCTTGTCCAGCGAATCCATCAGGCGCTCGCGCGGCGCCGTGCGATCGGCGGGAATATCCTTGTAACTGTCCGGGACCCACACGTTGGTGACCGCGGCGTTGCCGAACTGCTTGCCGATGGCCGCGCCGATCTTGCGACAGGCGATACCGTGCTCGACCCAAAACTGGCGAATGCCCTTGTCCGGGTGGCTCAATGTAAAACCGTCCGCGGACTTCGGATGTGAGAAATACGTCGGGTTAAAATCCATCCCCTGCAGCGTGCCCTTGCCCCAGTCGATCCAGCTTTGGAAATGCTTGGGCTGTATTTCGTTGCGATCGATGAATTTGCCTTTGTTGTCGAGGTAGCAGGCGTGCAGGTTCAGGCGGTGTTTGCCGGGGATGAGGCTCAGAGCCTTCACGATGTCAGCCCGAAGCTCGGCGATCGTGCGTGCCTTGCCGGGATAGTTGCCCGTCGCCTGGATGCCGCCGCTCAGTTCCGAGCCGCCGACGTGCTCATAGCCGCCGACGTCGTCGCCCTGCCAGCAGTGCATCGAGATCGGGATCCGCGCCAGCTTCTTGATCGCCTTTTCGGTATTCACGCCGAACGCCGCAAACTGCTCCTGGGCCAGACGGTATGCCTTTTCGATATCTGTTTTCTTCATGAAACCCTCGCTTTCAAATTTTCGAGTATCGCCGGCTTCCAGCCGGCATTATCTACGGACTAAGAACTACGAACTAAGAACTAACTAACTCAAACTGACCGATTGAAAGATTTTTGATGATAGCAGTGATTCAACAAAAACAGCCTCAAATGCCGATAAGTCTT
>JAJFTK010000043.1 GCA_021372945.1 Planctomycetaceae bacterium
CAGAACGAATGCCGAACGTATGATACAAGATACTGGTGGACATGGCTTTATACTCCAATAGGTGGTTTTTATTTTTTTCCACCTATCATAAAGCCATGTCTTTTTTTAGCAACACACCAACGCATTTACCGGAAGAGCCGATTTTTCCAATTATTTCACAGCATTTCGAAGCTAAACCTCCAAGAGGACAATCACAAAACAAAAAAACACGCCAAAACCTCTTCAAGTCTGGTAAAAGTCGTTTTGCCTTTTACGCCGGAGAACCTTGGGAGCATATTTTTCGTGTTACTTTGCTTCTTGACAAATGATTCAATATAGTATATATGATTGCCCTCTAAGGATTTAGAGCTTCAGGGCGGTTAGCTCAGATGGCTAGAGCACCAGCTCGACACGCTGGGGGTCGTAGGTTCGAGTCCTATACCGCCCATTTTGCCGTCCGGTTATGCCGGACGGTTTTTTTATGCGCGGGCGGAAACCGACCATCAGGGCGCTTACGCCGGCGGTTTCGTGTCAGTCCGCGTCGTGTCCGCCGTTGGCAGTGTTTTTTCTTGCCGGATCACAGGGCGAAAGCAGCGCTTGGCGGACCATCTCCTCGTCTTGTGCATGTGCCAGCACCGTGACCTGATCCCATCCCTCCAGACGCGTGGAGCCCTTGGGCGCCACCACCTCCTGACCGCGCGTGATCAAAATGATGACCGAGCCGGACGGCAGGCATAAGTCACTGATCCTGGGACCGCGAGCGCCTTTGGGGTCAGGCATATCGACCACTACAAGGTCCATGTCGCTGGGGGCCATCGTGATAAGGTCGAGATTGTACAGCGGCTTGGGCCGTTGAACGGCGGACAATCCGAGCCATTTGGCAAAACTGCCCAATGTTGAACCCTGTATCAGTATGGACAGCAAAACAGCAAAGAAGATTAAATTAAACACCTCTTGACCAATCCCCAGACCCGCGCCGGCAGGATATGTCGCCAATACGATCGGAACCGCTCCTCGAAGCCCGGCCCACATCATAAAAACCAGATGTTTTGAGGGGATACCCATTGCCAATGTTCCAAGCCATACCGCGATCGGCCTGGCGACGAACGTCAAAACGATAAACAAAATGATCCCATCCAGCCACAAAGTGGACCATTGGCTTGGAAAGACCAGGAGCCCCATTAAAACAAACATGCCGATATTTGAGATGATCGACACTGACGATGAAAAATTCGCCACACCCTGTTTATGTACAAAGGAGTGGTTGCCCATCACGTAACCGGCAACGAACACAGCCAGCATCCCAGAGGCATGGATCAATTCGGTGAGGCCGTAAATGAAAAGGACCACGCCCAAAAACAATACATAATAGTACCCCCGGTCCTGGGGTCGAAGGCGGTTAAAGAGCCAAATCGCTCCTCTGGCCATGCCCCAACCCAACACCGGGGCAACTGTAAACTTCCAGCAAAATGACAGGATGACCACGAACCATTGCGCGTCGTTTCCGGAGGCGAAGCTGTTGACCGCGATAACGGTCAATAGCACTGCCATGGGGTCGTTTGCGGCGCTTTCCACTTCAAGCGTTGAGGCCAGCTTTGGCGGCAGCGATTGCCGCCGCAAAATGGAGAACGTGGCGGCGGCATCGGTTGAGGAAATGATCACCGCCAGCAAGATCGATTTTTCGAAGGGCCATCCGAGAATTCCCCACAGAACGGCGAATGTCGCGGCAGCGGTCAGAACCACGCCCCATGTTGCCAGCCCGGCGGCAATCAAGGCGACCGACTTGAATGTTTCGCGCTTGGTAAAAAAGCCCCCCTGAAAGAGAATGAAGACCAGGGCGGCGTTGGCGACCTGATTGGCCAGGTGGACGTTGTCAAAGTGCCACAGGTTCAGAACATCGCTTCCGAAGAGAATTCCGGCGGCCAGAGCAATCAGGATCACCGGGACGCTCCAGCGATCGAGCCAGACGGCCGCAAGCACGATCGCGATCAGAATTGTTGGCGTGACAATATAGATAATATCCAAAATGCGTCTCCGTGATCAGTGTCTTTCATTCTTCAAAGTCTGTGGATTCGATTATTTATGCAGTAATTTTGTTGTCAATCAAAATCGCCGGATTCCATCTGAATTCTTTGAAAACTTGAGAACACGGGCGAGACGCCCGTGCCACATAATACGAGAACACGGGCGAGACGTGGTCCACATAATGCAAATAACACGGGCGAGACGCCCATGCCACATAATACAAGAACGCGGGCGAGACGCCCGTGTCACACAGCGCCCGGAATATTGGTCCATGTCGGGGGTTGCTATATACGTTTAGACTGTTTAGAATCTAACCGAATGGGATTCGTCACGAAAGGATAGCGATGACTTTTAGATTTGCTCGTTTATGCGCGGCGGTGGTTTGCGGATTGGTTCTCGGGCAAATAGGTTTTGGGGTCGAGCCGCCCATATCCTTTGAAGCGATCGAAGCGGGGTTTCGGCGGCCGCCGCAGAGCGCGGGGGTGCGCTGCTTCTGGTGGTGGCTCAACGACAACGTGACCAAAGAGGCGATCACGCGGGACCTGGAGGAGATGAGCGCCAAGGGATTCAGCGGCGCCCAGATCACCGACGCCGGCGGGGCCGAGCAGCGGGGCAACCGGCAGGTGCCGGCGGGGCCGATATTCGCAAGCCCGGAGTGGACGGAGTTGTTTGTGCATGCGGTGAAGGAGGCCGACCGGCTGGGGCTGGAATTGAGCATGAATATCATCAGCGGCTGACAAAGACGAATATTGCCATCCGGCCGGAATGGAAGCCGCTGGACTCGGGGCTGCTTGGACCAGTGACTCTAATGTCAGAAGAGTAACTAAAATTTTACAGATAAACCGAGGAGATTTTATGAAGAGATGTTTGCTGATGCTGAGCTGTTTGCTGCCGCTATATTCTTGCTTTGCCATGGGCGAGAATAACTCGCAAACAGACAATGAAGCGGTTTACCTGTTCAGTTATTTTCATGACAATGGGCAAGACGGGCTGCACCTGGCGTTCAGCGCCAATGGACTGACGTGGACGGCGCTGAAGAATGACGAATCGTTCCTCAAGCCGCAGGTCGGCAGCAAGCTGATGCGTGACCCGAGCATCTGCCGGGGGCCGGACGGCGTGTTTCACATGGTCTGGACGACTGGCTGGTGGGATCGCGGGATCGGCGTGGCGCATTCGAAGGACCTGGTGAACTGGTCCGAGCAGCAGTTCCTGGAGGTGATGAAGAACGAGCCGAACGCCAAAAACTGCTGGGCGCCGGAACTGTTTTATGATGAGGCGACCGAGACGTTTTTGGTCTTCTGGTCCACGACCATACCCGGGCGTTTTCCCGAAACGGAATTATCAAAGGACGATAACAACCATCGCGTCTATTATGTTTCAACGAGGGATTTCAAGACGTTCAGCGATACGGCGCTGTTTCTTGACCCCGGCTTTAATGTGATCGACGCCTTCATGGCCAAAGATGAAGCGAACGGTCGGTACGTGCTGTTTATTAAGAATGAGACCAAGGCCCCGAAAGCGGAAAAGAATATCCGCGTGACGTTTAGCGACAAGGCGACGGGCCCGTGGGGGCCGGTCTCGGCGCCAATCACGGGAAACTACTGGGCGGAAGGGCCGGCGGCTTTGTGCATCAAGGGCAAATGGCTGGTATATTTTGATATGTACAGGGATCGTAAATATGGCGCGGTGCTGTCAAACGATCTGATCACATGGAAGGATATTTCCGACCAGGTTCGATTGCCTGCCGGCATCAAGCATGGCACCACGTTCAAGGCGGATAGAACGATACTGGAGGCGCTGAACAAGTGAGAAAGCCCACTGTTTTACTGCTGGCGGCACTGGTTACAGTGACAGGTATGCAGTCTGTTTATGGAAAAGAAAGGCTGGAGGCTGTTGACCTTCGATGTCAATATGAGTCTGACGCCTTGGGGGTAGATGCGGCCAATCCGGTGCTTAGCTGGAGACTGGAGAGCGGCAAACGGAGCGTTCGGCAATCGGCTTACCAGATCCTGACTGCATCAACGGAACAACTGCTGGAGCATGACAGGGGCGATTTGTGGGACACGAGGAAGGTCAAGTCCGCCCAACAAAACCAAATCGTCTATGGCGGCAAGCCGCTGGCGTCAAATCGCGAATACTTTTGGAAGATCCGGGTGTGGGATCAAAGCGGCAAGCGCAGTGCGTGGAGCCAAACGGCGCGATGGTCAACGGCGATCCTGAAGCCCCAGGAGTGGAAGGCCAATTGGATCGGGGCCGAGTGGACGCCGGGCGCTCCGCTGCCGCTGTTTCGGAAATCATTTGAGATATCCAAGCCCATCCGGCGGGCGGTTGTGCATGTGTGCGGGCTGGGGCAGTATGATTTGTTTTGTGACGGGCCCAAGGTCGGGGACCATTTCCTGGACCCGGCCTGGTCGGCATGGGAAAACGCGGCTTACTACAATACATTCGAGCTGACCGAGCAATTGTCAACGCCGGGCAGGCATGCGCTGGCGGTTATGCTGGGAAAGGGTTTTTACAATACCAAAGGCGACCGGCGGGTCCACGGGGTCAAATCGGAACGACCGCTCAAACTGCTGCTGCAGGCGCATCTGTTTTACGCGGACGGCACGGAGGAGACGATCGTGACAGATGATTCGTGGCGTACAGCGCCGGGGCCGGTCACGCACAGCGCGGTTGTGGGCGGCGAGGACTTTGACGCCAGGTGCGAACCGGCCGGATGGACGGGGGCTGACTTTGACGATTCCAAATGGATCGCGGCAGTTGTAACAAGCGGGCCGGGCGGCAGGCTTACAGCCGCGGTGTCGCCGCCGCTGCGGAAGTTTGACATTTTTAAGCCGGTCCAGGTCGAGGAGCCGCAAGCGGGGATTTACGTGTATGACTTCGGGCAAAATGCCTCGGCGATACCGCACCTGCGTGTGCGCGGAAGCGCCGGGCAAACGATTCGCCTGACGCCTGCAGAGCAGCGGCGAGGAATGAGCGAGCGGCGCAATGACGGCAAGGGGCTGGTCAACCAGGCGGGCGTGGGGCGTCCGAATTATTTCAGCTATACGTGCCGCGGCGATGGCGCTGAAACATGGACACCGCAGTTTTCATACACAGGGTATCAGTATCTGCAACTGGAGGGAGGCGTTCCGGCGGGGTCTGTAAATCCTAATGCGCTGCCGGTTGTTGAAGAACTGACTTCGGTTCATGTTCGCGCTGATTTGCCCGCGGCGGGGGATTTTGAGTGCTCCAATATATTGTTTAACCGCATTGACCAGTTGATCAGTTGGGCGGTCAAATCCAATTTGTCGCATGTGTACACGGACTGCCCGCATCGCGAGAAACTGGGGTGGCTTGAGGTTCCGTATTTGATGGGGCCGGCGACGGCGGCGCGCTATGATGTGAGCCGCTATTACAGCAAGATTGCCTACGATTGCATGCAGGCGCAGCAGGCGGACGGCAAAGTGCCGACGACGGCGCCGCATTATCCGTGGTTTGGGGGCGGCGCGTTTGACTATACGCCGGAATGGGGCACCGCGGCGGTGGTCGTGCCATGGCAGCTTTACCAGTGGTACGGCGATACGACGGTACTGCAAAAGTGCTATCCGACGATGAAGGGGTTTGTGGACTACATGCACAAGACGTCGACCGAACTGGTTCCAATCGCAGGGTTGGGGGACTGGTACGACTACGGACACGGCAAGCCGAACGGCGCAGCGCAGTTCACGGACCCGGCGCTGACGGCGATGGCGACGTTCTATCGCTGCGCGCAGGTTGTGTCGCAGGCTGCCAAAGTGCTCGGCAATGCCCAGGAGCGGCAAACATACGAATTGCTCGCCGGGCAAATCAAGGAGGCATTCAACCGCAAGTGGTTTAACGGGACCGATGCTTATCAGCACAATGGCAGTCCGCAGGCAAGCGGCAGCATGGCGCTTGTGCTGGGACTTGCGCCCGATGAAAACCGATCAGCGATCCTGAACAACATCGTTGCGGATATCAGGCAGCGCGGCAATCAGCAGACTGCCGGTGACATCTGCTTCTGGTATCTTTTGCAGGCGCTGACCGAGGCGGGTCGCTGTGATGTGATCTATGATATGACCAACCGGACGGATTTGGGCAGCTACGGGTACATCGTTCAAAACGGCTGGACGTCGATGCCCGAGGCGTGGGATGCCAACACGGGCGCTTCGATGAATCACTGCATGCTGGGACATATTCAGCAGTGGTTTATGGGGACGGTGGCCGGGATTCGAATCGACCTGGCCTCGACAGGATTTGAGCGTATCGTGATCGCACCGGAACCAGTCGGCGATCTGACGTGGGCACGCGGGCGCTATGATTCAATCCGGGGGACGATCAGTGCATCGTGGAAGAAGTCAGAAGGGCGGTTCGAGTTGGAAGTGAGCATTCCGCCGAACATGACCGCCGAGGTCAGGCTTCCGGCGGCCAAATTGCAGGATGTATTTGAGAGCGGCAAGGAAGTCAAGCGAGTTAAGGATGTAAAGTACATGGGCAAACACAATGCTGACCTGGTTCTTGAAATCGGCTCAGGAAAGTACGATTTCGTTGTGGAGGAGTCGGGTCGCCTATTTTAGCGGATTGTACCGCTATTGGGGTTGAAATTGCTAAACCATTTTGCTATCTTAACTTGCAAAGCATAGGTTAGGGGGTTAACGAAGCGAAAGAAACGCCAATGAGATCAGCTTATTTCAAGGTTTTTTTCACATTTACTTTGGTGCTATCGGGTTTTCTGGCGGCAGATGAGGCCAAATGGTCGTTCGTGATCGGCGGCGACAGCCGGGGCAATGACAATGGCATCAATGCGCCAGTTCTGGGCGAGATCGCCGGTGAGATCGTCAGACAAAAGGCAGATTTTGTGGTCGTTCCGGGCGATCTTGTCAGCGGTGGTTTGATGAGCAGCCTGAAAAAGCAGTTTTTGAACTGGCGAAAGTGCATGGAGCCGGTTTACCGCGCGGGCATTGGAGTTTACCCGGTGCGCGGTAATCATGATGTTCGCGACTCGGAGGGGACGAAGGCATGGAAGCGAGTTTTCAGCGGGTCGTATCGGCTGCCCTCGAACGGGCCGGCAAATCAGCGCGGCCTGACGTACTCGGTGGAGCATCGAAACGCTCTGCTGATCGGGCTGGACCAGTATGTGGTTCTTAACCGGGTTGACCAGCGTTGGCTGGATGCGCAGCTTAGCGCCAACAGGCAGCCGCATGTTTTTGTGTTCGGGCATGCTCCGGCGTTCGGGCTCGATCACAACGACTGCCTCGATGATCATCCGGAAGAACGGGATGCGTTTTGGGCCAGCCTGAAGAAAGCGGGCTGCCGGATGTATATTTGCGGGCACGACCATTTCTTTGATCATGCGCAGGTGGATGATGGGGACGGAAACCCATTGAACGATATTGACCAGTACGTGGTCGGTACGGCCGGGGCGCCGCTGAAGAACTGGGACCCGCCCTATAAAGGGCCCAACGGCGGCAAAGTCATTGGGCAATTACGGCACGAAAAAGAATTTGGATACGTGCTGGTGGAGGTGCTCAATGACTGGCATTATCGCACGACCTGGTATGGGCGAGCCGAAGGAGGACGATATGTTGCCGGCGCGTCACACGATTATATTTCACAGCCGGTCGCTCAGAGCGCCGAAACGGCCTTGCAGGGAGCATCCAGGTAATAACCCAATTAAACATCGCCAAATCCTGTGGACAGTTCCGTTGGCGGCGGTTACACTTCAGATGCCGTGAAATGCTTGAAGCAGCGGATTGGGAGACCGGAGATGTTCGAACACTACTCGGAGCATGCACAAAGCGTGATGGACCGCGCCCGGCAGGAGGCGCAGAAGCTGCGTCATGATCACCTGGGCACCGAGCATATTCTGCTGGGGCTCATCGAGGTGAAGGGAGGCGTCGCTTCAATGGTGCTGCGGCACCGCAAGGTGGATCTGACAGGTGCCCGGCGGAAGGTGCTGGACATGGTCAAACATGGGCCCGGGCCGCAGGATGGCAATTATGGAAAGCTGCCGGTGACCCCGCATGCACAGCACGTCCTCAATGACGCGGTCCGGGAAGCGCGGATGCTGCGGCATGCGATGATCGGTTCGGAACACTTGCTGCTGGGACTGCTGTACGAGAATGAAGGGACCGGCGCCCAGGCGCTTCGACAGCTTGGACTTAACCTTGAGGACGTGCGCAGGGACGTGCTTTGTTTTCTGACCGGCGGCGAACAAGGGATTGCGCAGAAGCACCCTTCGTGAACGATTGTGTAAAAGGAAAAGCTGATGCAGGGTACAATTTTACTTATGGCCGGCCTGGTGGCCGTGATCCTCGGGGCCAACTGGCTGGTGGACGGCGCGGTCGCGGTTGCGCGACGGCTGAAGGTGTCGGACCTGGCAGTCGGTTTGACGCTGGTGGCGTTTGGGACGAGCCTGCCGGAATTGACGGTGAATGTCGTGGCGGCGATCCAAAATCAGCCGGACGTCGCGATAGGAAATGTCGTAGGCAGCAATATCTGCAATATCCTGCTGATCCTGGGAATATCGGCGATGATCTACCCGCTCAAAGTGGGATACGGCACGGTCTGGAAGGAGATCCCTCTTTGTTTCCTGGCCGCGGTGGTGCTGCTGGTTTCGTGCGGGGATTCGTGGCTGGATGGGACGGAGGCGATCTTGAGCCGGTCGGAGGGAATCGTGCTGCTCGGTTTTTTTGTGGTGTTCCTCTATTACACGGCAGGCTTGCAGGCCGAAGAGCCGGAAGTTCCGCTCGGCGGCAGGAGAATGCGGCCGTCGTTTCAAATCGGACTTCTGATTATTGGGGGATTGGCTTTTTTGATCGCCGGGGGCAAGGCGACCGTTGAAGGAGCCGTCAGCATGGCAAGCGCTATGGGCATCAGCGAGGGGTTTATCTCGCTGACCATTGTGGCTGTGGGGACCAGCATCCCTGAACTGGCGACCAGCGCGGTGGCGGCATATAAGAAAAACGCGGATATTTCCATGGGTAATGTCGTAGGTTCGAATATCTTTAACACATTTTTCATCCTTGGCGTCAGCGCGCTGCTTCGGCCGCTGCCTATCTCGAACGAAATGATGTTCAGCCTGATCGCCTCGGTTGCGGCGGCGGCGATCCTGTTTATTTGCATGTTTACGGGCAGCCGGCATAAACTGGACCGATGGGAGGCGCTGCTCATGCTGCTGCTTTATGGGATGTTCCTGGTTTTGCAGTATAAGCAGTAAAACGAGCGCTTAACAATAACAGGGGCATTGTTTCTCTGCCTGGGTGAATACTGACGGTAAAACTCTGCTTGATTCTGAGTAAAAATAGGTAAAAATAGGGACAGTCACAATCCTGTTCGGCACTAAAATTGCTCGAAAAGTTTTTTTATTTTAATCTTGCGCTTTATTTTAAGCTTTGTTTAACTAGCACTTCATGAGCGCAAAACGCCAAGAAATTGAAGAAAACCAGCTTCA
>JAJFTK010000046.1 GCA_021372945.1 Planctomycetaceae bacterium
ACGGTTCAATCGAAAAATAGGTATGGTCATCAACCGATCCTGCGGATGCAAGAACCTGCGTTACCTCTTTCTAAACCTCAGACAGTTGGCAAAAAAACCGATTCCATTATGATCCCGTATCATCAAAATCCGCGGAGAACCTCAAAAATGAGTATTTGAAAACGGTTATATCCTATCCGCAAGTCTGGCGCCACCTTTTTTTGCTACACCCGCCTGCCATGAGCGAGCGTTGCCGAGGGCAACGCCAGTCGAATGGAGGCGGGGGGATTCGAACCCCCGTCCCGTGACATTTCAGGACAGGTTTCTACGTGTGTAGTCGGTCATTTGGGATTCGCCCAACCGGCCGCCGAACGACAGGCTTCCGGCATCGCTAGTTCGCTAAGTTTCGCGCCCCTGCCGCGAACGTTCAGGGACGCTATCCCACTGTCGTCGTCCTCGCAAGACCCATGGGAGGAGGCCCCGCAGGACGGGCCGCTATTTAAGCAGCCATGGCATAATTGTAGTTGCCAGTTAAAATTGGTAACGGGAGTTTAACCAGGCCAACCGTCATCCTGGACACGCCGCCTGGCCTTCTACCTGTCCGGTCGAAGCCAGTCGCCCCCTTTTCAAACAACCCTTTGATTATAGCATTACTCGTAAAAAACGCAAATGTTTCATTTCCCCGGGTTAAATCCGAAAAAATAAGACCTTTGAACGCCGCGCTCTAATCGATTAAGCCGCTTCCTGTCAAACCCGTCCGGCCCATCTTCGTAAGACTGCTTAAAAACACGGCAGTACATCATTGAAGGAGCCTTTCTTGTGACCGTGCAGACCGTCTCAATCGACATGCCCATCGGCAGGATCGTTCTTGACTACCCGCAGACCCGCCCGCTGTTTGAAAAGCTCCGCATCGATTACGCCTGCTGCGGCCAACTGTCCCTTCGCCGGAACGCCGAGGCCGCCGGCATCGACCCCGGCAGTATTATCCTCCAGATCGAAGGCCTTCTGCGCGACCTGCCGGCCCCTGTCTTTGCCGATCTTTCGCTTGCCGACCTCTGCTGTAAACTCGTCAACGGCTTCCACCGGCGCCTCAAACACGAACTGCCCGACCTTAAATGCCTGCTCTGCAAGCTTCGCCAATCCTGCTCCGGGACCTACCTGCCGATGCTTAAACGTCTGTCTGACATCCTGGACGACATGACCGAACTGCTCGAACTTCACATGCTCACGCAGGAGCAGGACCTTTTCCCCCAGGTCGCCCGACTGGAATCCCTTGCTTGCGGCGGCACCGCCGGCCCGCAAGTTAACCCTGCCGACATCGAGGGCTCCGTCAGCCAACTCACTCGCCTTCACATCTCTACCGCCGAGGCGCTCAGCGCCATCCGCGATCTCACTGAGGACTTCTCCTGGCTGGACCGCTCAAGCGGTTTATTCTGCCTCCTTTACCGGCGTCTTTGGGCCCTCCAGGATAGCCTGCACGAGCATATCCATTACGAAAACAACCTGCTTTTCCCGCGCGCGATGGACCTGTGCGGCGCCTTTCAATCACAACAACTGTAGATCTCGGCTTGACTTACGTACTCAGGATTCTCCTGATATCAAATTGCGTTTATTCCTGAATGGACACCTTCCTAACATATTTTAAGATGTCCCGCGTGAAAACACGGCATTGCCAATCGCAATTTGAAAATAGAAAAGCATAGCAGGAAGGGAGAAGTCTCAGGGAGAGTGCCTAACCGGACCGCCTGTCGCATATCGTTTTATGTTGCGCTTTTGTGATCAGTTCGGCGCCAAACGATAGCTGTCCTCTTGGGCCTCTCCTTCGTCTTTTAAACCACGGAACGCACGGACGTACACGGAAATAATACAAAAATTTTCATTCCGTGTCTTCCGTGGTCAAGTTCTTAAATCTCGGTGACCTGTGTGTCTTCTGCGGCAAAAGAATCAGTCTTCCCCGAATTCAAAGGCGGGCTTGGCCACCGAGAAGGGCCGTTCCTTGCCGATATTGTTCAATATTCCGATCGCGATCAGGTTAGCTACCAGGCTTGAGCCCCCATAGCTCACCAGCGGCAGCGTCAGCCCCGTGATCGGCATCAGCCCCAGCGTCATGCAGACATTGATCAACACCTGCACCGCCAGCATCGAGGCGATCCCCACGGCGGTAAGCCTGCCGAACGGATCAGTATTGAGCCAGGCGATCTCCAGCGCGCAGGCGATGATCACGATATACAGCAGCAGCACCCCGGCGCACCCCCACAGACCAAACTGGTGTGCGATCACCGCGAAAATAAAATCATTATGCCGCTCCGGCAGGTAATCATATTCAATATACGGTCCCCTGGCGAATCCGTAACCCGCGATCCCGCCGGAGGCCACCGCCTGCTTGCTGTGCAGCAGATGATACCCCTTGTCCGTCTTCCACGTCCGCAGCAGGTCCGGGTCGCCGACCAGGATCTCAGCGAACCATTGATGGTCCTTGGCCGCCTGAAAGACCTTATCATTCTGCAGCACCAGCGACGAGATCCGCAGCCGCTGGTAATCCTGCAGAAAATGCCACATTACCGGGCTGACCGCCGCCCCCATCAGCAAAATAATCAGCAAATGCCGCACCTTGGCCCCCGCCACGAACAGCATCGTAAACAGGATCGGCATCAGTACCACCGTTGTGCCCAGGTCCGGCTCAAGCAAGATCAGCCCGATCGCCAGCAGCGTCAGCGCGAACGGCCCGAACAATCCCAAAAACGTCCGATAATTCGACCGAAAACGCAGGTACCACGCCAGCGCAAGGATGAACGCGATCTTGCAGAACTCCGACGGCTGCACCTGGAACCGCCCAAACGTGTACCAGCAGCGGGCCCCGTTTCGCGGCTCGATCAGCGGCAGGTCGATCCGCTTATCCACAAGCAGCAGCGCCAACAGCACCAGCAGCACCCCATAAAGAAAATAGCTGATCGGTCCCAGCCGCTGATAGCTGAACAGGTTCACCGCCACCAGACACGCCAGCCCCATCCCCGCGAACGCCAACTGCTTTTTCCAATAATTAGCATACTTACGCGGTTTATCATCTTCCTGCGTGTTTAAAACATTGGTGCTTGAATCATTTGGATTTGTTTCGGGTTTCGAATTTAGGATTTCAGATTTCTCTTTGGAGGGGTTGCCAACAGCGTAAATCGTTGAAATGCCAATAGCCAATAGTCCGGCGCTTGCCGCCAGAAGCAGCATCCGCATCCAGAAAAACCGTCCATGGAAAACAAAAAGCACCATAAATCTACCGCTCGATCCTATCGGCTGAAACTCATTTGGCAACGCCCTACCAATAAAATCCCGCCCGCGACCGAAATCAACCCTTAAATCCCCGAAACGCCTTCTTTTTAACAATATTGCGCGGCACGGGCAGCCTGTCCATTGCAGCCTTGGCGCGTAGATGGATCACGCCGGCATCTAACCTTTAAAACTCTCCCCCTTGCCAAGGGAGGAGCCCGGCGCAGCCGGGAGGGAGTATGTTTCTTCGGTACCGCCGGCATCCTGCCGGCATCGCTCCTGACACGGGCGAGCCGCCCGTGCCACAGGAATTTCACCCGTCACGACCCACCTCTCACAACTCACCCCTCACGACTGACGACTAATCCAGCCCGCGCAGTCCCGATGCATCGGGATAGCCACGGCCGCCAGAGGCTGTGTCGTAATTTGTTTTCAACTCATGATCTCCGGGCGAACTGCCTTTCTTTTTCTAAAGATTTATGATTTTCTCTTTGTCCGCTTCTATGGCTCTGTTTTTTTCAAATTCTGACCTTGCATTGGGTTCTGTCCG
>JAJFTK010000050.1 GCA_021372945.1 Planctomycetaceae bacterium
AGAACGAATGCCGAACGTATGATACAAGATACTGGTGGACATGGCTTTATACTCCAATAGGTGGTTTTTATTTTTTTCCACCTATCATAAAGCCATGTCTTTTTTTAGCAACACACCAACGCATTTACCGGAAGAGCCAAACTTAAGCCCGGCAAATTCGCGGAATGGGATGATGACAGCGGCCGCAAAGCTCCGCCCCCGACCGATCAGCCGCCGTCCGGGGCCCCCGGTTCAAACTCGCCTTCCGGAAAGACGTGAGCCTTGCCGAGCGCGGTTTGGCGAAAAAAAAAGCCCCGCACGAGGCGGGGCTTTCGGCAGTCAATCCTATGTCCTAGGACGGGACGACATTGGTCGCGCATGGGCCTTTTTTGCCCTGGCCGACTTCAAACGTGACGTGCTGATTTTCATCCAGCGTGGCGTAGCCGTTCATCTTGATCTCGCTGTGATGAACGAACAGGTCGTTGCCGCCGTCGTCCGGCGTAATGAATCCGTACCCTTTGCTCGCGTTGAACCACTTGACTGTACCTGTACTCACAATTTACTCCTTGACCTTCAAAGGTCATCTAACTTGTGCCTTTCGTTTTTCTGGAGCCTGCTTTTGAAAGGCGAAAAACCAGGCTCTTCCTTTTATACAAGACCCGTCAGCGGCCAAACCGCCGAGAGGTGTTTTTCCGATGTTTGCCCGGTCTTGATGAGGGAGCCTTCTTGCCGGAATAAACGGAGCCGAACGACTTATTTGCCTGTTTACCCCTGCCTGCGGCAGGTTTGTCGCTTTTTTCAGTTTTCACGGGCTTGGTCAACCCCAGTGATTTGGCGTAATTGAAGCCAGCGCAGGCTTCCATGACAAATTTGCGATCGATGAATTTTTCGATGCGCTGCAGGTACGGCATTTCATCGCGCGAGACGAACGTCACCGCGTCACCCAGGGCCGACGCGCGGCCGGTACGGCCGATGCGGTGGATATAATCTTCCGCGAACGCGGGCACATCGTAATTGATCACGTGCGAGATGCCCTCGACGTTCAGGCCGCGTGCGGCGATATCCGTGGCGACGAGAACCCGGTATTTCCCTGCCTTAAAACCGTCCAGCGCGGCCTGCCGCTGATTTTGGGACCGGCCCGAATGGATCGAGGCGGCATTGACATCGGCATGTTTGAGTTTTCGGCTGATCTTATCGGCGCCATGGCGCGTCCGTGAAAAAACCAGGACGCTGTCCATGTCCTTGTATTCAAGCATGTGCAGCAGCAGATCGAGCTTCTGCTCTTTTGTGACCGGATAAATATGCTGAGTGATCGTCTCGATCGGATTATGCTCTCGGCCGACTTGGATCATGCGCGGCTGCTTCTGGAAGTCGGCGGTGAACTGCCGCACCTCCTTGGACAGTGTGGCCGAAAAGAGCATCGTCTGGCGTTCTTTGGGCACCGCGGCGATGATTTTTCGAACGTCGGCGATAAACCCCATATCGAACATGCGGTCGGCCTCGTCGATGACCAGCACTTCCACGTGACCGAGCCGCACGGCCTGGCGGCTCATCAGGTCCAGCAGCCGGCCCGGCGTGGCGACCACGACATCCACGCCGCTGCGCAATTGCTTGATTTGCTTGTCGATGGAGACTCCGCCGTAAACGGCCAGCGCCCGCACGTTCAAAAACCGCCCATAACCGCTTACGGAGCGTTCAATTTGAACGGCCAACTCCCGCGTCGGCGTCAGGATGAGGGATTTTGCCTGGGTGTGTTTAGCGGCGCTGCGCCCGAACATGCGGTGCAGCATCGGCAGAACAAAGGCAGCGGTTTTGCCCGTGCCGGTCTGGGCACAGCCAAAAATATCCTCTCCTTCGATGGCGGCGGGGATGGCTTGCGACTGGATTTCTGTTGGAACTACGTAACCTGCGGCAAGGACGCCCTGCACAAGGGGGTCCAAAAGACCAAACTTCGTAAACGGCATTCAATTTTCCTGATAAAACTACATTTCCAAAACGAAACGGCTACTCTATAAAGATAGCCCCCAAAAAGCAAGCTAAAAATAAAAATTCCTTTTTGCGGGGTGCATCAAGATTTTTAGGCAGAGTTCTTTATTGCGTATTCCCATACATCGCTATGCATAGCACACCGGATTTCCAACATGGCGGATGCTCCCTGTCGTCCCCATCGCATTCCCGGCCCTTTCATGCGGCTTTGTAC
>JAJFTK010000057.1 GCA_021372945.1 Planctomycetaceae bacterium
GCAACCCACAACCCCGCCCGAACGATTCTCTTATTAAAGAACGTTAGTACTGTTATATCGCTTGCAAGTTAAGATACAAGGGCAGGGGTGGGACCCTGCCCCTACGGTTCCAAATTTGACATCCAAACGAGAATGCCGCCATTATATCAATTGTCCTTAAGCTTGTCTATTGTTGACATTTTCACGTGGATTACTATAATACAAGGTGGAATGATTTAAGAGAAGGGATTGCTGTGAATGAAGCTGCATACTGGATCGATTTGGCCAAGTACGACCTTGAAACCGCAAAGGCGATGAATTCTACACAGCGCTACTTGTACGTCGGTTTCATGTGCCATCAGGCGATGGAAAAAGCGCTCAAAGCTTATTATTCGCACAAGGTCAAGGATGTTCCACCATACATTCACAATTTGAGTGTGATTGCTAAGAAAGCCGATCTCTATTCTCAAATGTCAGAAAAGCAAAAAGACTTTCCAGATTTTCTTGAGCCGCTAAATATCGAAGCGCGTTACCCAAAACACAAAGACAAGCTTCTCAATTTGCTCAGTGCTGAACAATGTAATGAAATTATCGAGGAAACGGAAAGCGAACTTCAATGGGTTATGAAGATATTATAGATAAGGTCGAGGAATATTCAAAACGTGTCGTGGAACGTTACAGTCCAATTACGATCGTTCTCTACGGTTCATACGCAAAAGGAACAGCAACCGAGGACAGCGATATTGATATAGCGGTGATCTGCGATTCTTTAGGTGGCGATTATCTCGAAAGAGCTGCGGAGCTTTTCAGATTGCGAAGAGATATCGACCTGCGCATCGAGCCGGTTTTGATAGAAGCAGATGACGGATTTTGCAGGGAAATCCTAAGAACCGGAAAAGTCGTTTACGCCAAATCCGCATAGGTGTTAAAAGGCAGTATTATGAAAGCAACACGAATCGCACTGACGTGTTTCGTTTCAGCCATCGTTGCAGGGGTGGTTGTTTTGTTTTTGTTTCCGCTGGTATTAGCAGTGGCTTTGGCTGTTATGCAGCCGCTAATTGACGGCACATTATCAATCTTGTGGGTTCCACCGACGCTCGAGATATTGGTACCAACAGTCCTATTTTTGGCCTCGTTGTGGCTGTTATGGAAGTGCTCTATCTGGAAGAGACGTTACTTGGCTTTCTTCTATGGTTCTTGCATGAGCGTCTTTTTGCTGGGTATGCACGTATACGGTTTTGTTTTATACCATTACATATCCGCCCAAATCATTCTCGAATTTACGATAACGATCCTGCTGATTTTTGCACTATCAACGATTCTGACGCGGCGAGGACCTGCATCAAATGATTAGCCAATCATGCGTCTTAGTCTCGTCCGTATTCCGGCCGGTTTTGCGCCTGGCGGGACGAGGGCTTTGACGGCCTGCGGGATCACCTTGATCTCCGCCGGAAGTTCGGGCCCGGGGTCGCCGTCGATCTCGCAATAGACCGGCCCATCGGCCGCTTCCACACGGATCAGCGGGGTCTGCCGGTAGATCACATCCCGGTTGCGAACGTGCCGCTTGAAAACCGTGCGCAGCGAATGCAGCAGCAGCTTGCCCTGGTTGGAACACCGCATGATACACAGGTCCAGCAGCCCGTCGCCGTAACGTGCATCCTTGCAGATGCTAAGCCCCACCGCGTATCGCGAGATATTGCCGATAAACACCAGCCCGCGGTCGTTAAAGATCTCCTTGTTGTCCACCTCCACGCGGATCTTCGGGAACGTGTACTCCCAGAACGTCCGCCAGATCGGCCAAAAGTAAGACATGTGGCTGATGTGGCCCTTGCGTGTCGAGCTGATGCGTTCGATCACGCTGCCATCAAAGCCAAATCCCGCGATCGATGTGAAGCACCGGCCGTTGACCGTTCCCAAGTCCAGCGGGCGAATGCAGTCGCCCTCAAACGCGCGAATCAGCGTCTCGGCATGCATATCGAAGCCCAGTTCATTGGCCAGCAGGTTTTCGGTTCCGCACGGCACTGGCAAAAACAGCTTATCGCTTCCCTCCAATCCATGCAGGGTCTCACGCAGCGTGCCATCGCCGCCGGCCGCGGCCACAAGGCCGCACCGGTAATCGACCGCGCCCTGCGTTGCCAGTTCGCATGCGTGTTCGAGCGACTTGGTGAACTCCACCCGCACCTCGTAGTCCTTGGCCGCCAGGTAGTCATTGAACACCGCGACAAGCTGCTTGCTGCTGCTGGCCCCGGATTTGGGATTGACGATAAACAAAATGTATCGCTCGTTAAGATTCATTCGCGTTCCTGCTATTTGTGCAACCGCGTCATCATCTCCGCATAGCCTTCATGCACATGCGGCTCTTGGCCCAGGCCGATCTTATTCAGCGCCGCTTCAATGGCGTTCTCATCCGGCCCTTCCACCTCAACAAAGCGTCCAAGCTGCATCACCTCGTCCAGGCAAACCAGGCAATCATCCAGTTTCCAGATGCCCCGCTTTTTCTCGACCCTGACCAGCGGCGTGTATCCAAGTTCAGCGAAGATCTCTTCGACGACTTGTGCGCTGCTGACATCGACCTCATATTCCGGCCGTGATTTATACCGGCTCGCCTGCCTGGCTCCTTTGTACGTGATGAGGCTTTTCTCGGTCTGGCCGCAAACCTGCCGACGTATCCGCATGCCGCATCCTTTGGCCAAAAGCTGCCCCTGCGCATCGAGGTAAACATCCGTTTCACGAACTTGGCGCAAAGACTTCGCGCCGGATGCCTTCAGTCTCGTAATGACATCCTCAAAATCCCCAACCCGTATTTTCGCCTCAATCTCATGCATATCTATGAAAGTCAGAAGTTAGATGATAGAAGATAGAGGCTAGAAGTAGAGACAGCGGATATTCTATTGCCTATCTTCTATTCTCTATCCTCTATCTACACCTGCGCAAAGTACACTACGTAATTCTTGCCATAGTGCTTGGCGCATTTCGGACAGGTCGTATAGTACATCAGCGTCCGCTTGATCGCCTTGCCTTTCCTGGCAACCCAGTCCTTCATCTGCTCGCACCAGATCCGCGTGTCTTTGAACGGCCCCTCGAACACTTTTGTCAAGTACGTTCCGCTCAGCGGCGTGTTCTCGGCGCCATTGACCGGTTTGGCGACCTCGATATACAGGTCCATGTTCCACTTGCTCGTATGGTCCGACAAACACACCGGCGGCTCGGGCGTGTAGGCGTCGGCCTTGTCAATCTTCTCAAGCTGCCGCACGATCACCTTGCTGAAATTCAGCGGCATATAGAAGAAGCATCGCACCCGGTCCTTCACGAACAGCTTGTTGTCCCAAACGACCTCTTTTTCGTCCCATCGCTCCGGGTTAAACCGCGCACAGCACCCCGTCTCACTCGGATACGGATTCTTCATTCGTCTCCCCTTTCTCAAGGTACCGCCGGCATCTTGCCGGCATTTCCGTATCACGGGCATCCTGCCCGTGTCTCATTCTTCTATCCTGTAAATCCTGCTAATCCTGTCCAAAAAAAAGAACGCACCTTACACAACAATATTGACCAGCCTTGCCTTGATCACGATGATCTTTTTTGGCGTCTTGCCGCCAAGCGCGGCTTGCACCTTCTCGCTGGCCAGTGCAGTCTGCTGCACCTGGTCATCCGAGGCGTCGGCCGCAACGGTGATCTTGTCGCGGATCTTGCCCTGGACCTGCACGGCCATCTCGACCTGATTCTCTTTGCACAGTTCTTCGCTATACTGCGGCCATGGCTCGTAGGCCAGAGTATCCTTATGTCCCAGCCGGTTCCACAACTCCTCGCACAGATGCGGCGCAAACGGCGCCAGCACCAGCAGGAATTTCTCAACCACATCCTTGGGCCGCACGTCCTGTCGGCTCAGGTGATTGACAAAGATCATCATCTGACTGATCGCCGTATTGAACGCGAAGCCTTCGATGTCGCCTGTGACCTTCTTGATCGTCTGGTGCAGTATCCGCAGCGTCGCCTCGTCGGCAGGCGCGTCCTTCACGCCATCCAGCAGGCGGCCGCTGTCCGCATCGATGACCATCCGCCATACCCGCTGCAAAAACCGGTGCACCCCCTCGACGCCCTGCATCGACCACGGCTTGACCGCCTCCAGCGGCCCCATGAACATCTCGTACAGCCGCATCGAGTCCGCCCCGTACTCGGTGATCACCTTGTCCGGGTTAATGACATTGCCTCGGGACTTGCTCATCTTCTGGTTATCTTCGCCCAGGATCATCCCCTGGTTGACCAGCTTTTTGAACGGCTCCGGCGTGCTCACATATCCCAAATCAAACAGCAGCTTGTGCCAGAATCGCGAATACAGCAGATGCAGCACGGCATGCTCGGCGCCGCCGATATACAGGTCCACGGGCAGCCAGTACTTTTGCTTGTCCGCCGCAACCGGCTGCGTTTCATTCTTTGGGTCCAGGTACCGCAGATAATACCAGCAGCTTCCCGCCCACTGGGGCATCGTATTGGTCTCGCGCCGTGCCTTCGTGCCGTCGGGCAGCGTGACGTTTACCCAGTCTTTCGCCTTCGACAGCGGCGGCTCGCCGGAAGCGGACGGTTTAAAATCTTCCAGCTCCGGCAATGTCAGCGGCAGCTCGCTCTCATCCAACGCCATGATCGTGCCGTCCGCTTTGTGCAATATCGGGAACGGCTCGCCCCAGTACCGCTGCCGGCTGAACAGCCAGTCGCGCAGCTTATAATTGACCGCCTTCTTGCCAAGCCCTTTTTCTTCAAGCCACGCCGTGATCTTCTCCTTAAACTCCGCTGTCCTCAAACCAGTGAACTGTCCGCTATTAACGGCAATCCCGTCTTCCGTAAAACATCTGTCTTCTGTCTTCTGTCCTCTGTCCTCTGGTTCAACAACTGGAATAATAGGCAGCTTGAACTTTGTCGCGAACTCAAAATCTCGCGTGTCGTGCGCTGGCACCGCCATGATCGCACCCGTGCCGTAGCTGATGAGCACATAATCGCTGATCCATATCGGGATGCGATTGCCGTTCACCGGATTGATCGCATACGCTCCCGTGAACTGCCCGGTTTTTTCCTTGGACAGGTCCGTCCGGTCCAGGTCGCTCTTTCTCGCCGCCTCCTGCTTATAATTCTCGACCGCCTGTTTATATTCAGCCGTCGTAATCACATCAACAAGCTTATGCTCCGGCGAAAGTACCATGTACGTCGCGCCAAACAACGTATCCGGCCGCGTCGTGAACACCCTTATTTTATTTTTTACCTCTGAATTCTCTGTGTCCTCTGTGGCAAGAATGAAATCGACCTCCGCCCCGATGCTCCTGCCGATCCAGTCCTGCTGGAGCTTCTTGATGGACTCCGTCCAGTCCAGCCCCTCCAGCCCGTCCAGGAGCCGTTCAGCATACTTGGTAATCCGCAGCATCCACTGCCGCATCGGTTTGCGGATGACCGGGTGGCCGCCGCGCTCGCTCACGCCGCCGACCACCTCTTCATTGGCCAGCACCGTCCCCAGGGCAGGGCACCAGTTCACCGGTGCATCCGACTCGTACGCCAGCCGCTGACTATTGATGTACTTGTCTCGTTCCCTGCCCGTCAGTCCCTCCGGAATGGGCAGCTCCGCGATCGGCCGCGCCTTTTGCTGCTTGTCATCGAACCAGCTATTATACAACTTCAGAAAGATCCATTGCGTCCACCGGGAGTAGTGAATGTCGGTCGTATCGACCTGCCGGTCCCAATCGTATGAAAAGCCCAGCGACTGAATTTGCCGCCGCATGTTGCTGATATTCTTCTGGGTCGTGACCGCCGGGTGTGTGCCCGTCTGCACGGCGTACTGCTCGGCGGGCAGGCCAAACGCGTCCCAGCCGATCGGGTGCAGCACGTTAAAGCCCTTCATCCGCTTATACCGCGCGACGATATCGCTGGCCGTGTAGCCCTCCGGGTGTCCCACGTGCAGCCCCGCCCCGGAAGGGTAGGGGAACATATCCAGCACATAGTACTTGGGCTTGGGTTTGCCGTCGGCGCCTTTGGCATCTTCGACTGCCTTAAATGTCTTATCCTGAAGCCAGAGATCCTGCCACTTTTTCTCGATCCGGCCAAATTCGTACTGTCCGTTTTCCATCAATGCATCCTATTTCGTGTAAGGTACCGCCGGCATCTTGCCGGCCTTGTATCAGGGGCATCCGGCCCGTGAAAAACTCTCCCCCTGACAAGGGGGACTGTCAGCCGCAGGCTGACGAGGGGGTATAAATCCCGCGCCCGCCGCAATTTACCTCAAAAACCCGTATTATACCCATTACCCCCCCAATTCACAAGCGATATTCAAATCTCCAACCGCGGGGGTGCATCAAGATTTTTAGGCAGAGTTCTTTATTGCGTATTCCCATACATCGCTATGCATAGCACACCGGATTTCCAACATGGCGGATGCTCCCTGTCGTCCCCATCGCATTCCCGGCCCTTTCATGCGGCTTTGTACC
>JAJFTK010000068.1 GCA_021372945.1 Planctomycetaceae bacterium
CACAACCCCGCCCGAACGATTCTCTTATTAAAGAACGTTAGTACTGTTATATCGCTTGCAAGTTAAGATACAAGGGCAGGCACTGGGGCCTGCCCCTACAAGACCTTGCTCTTCTTAAGATAGATCTGAATGATCGTCAGGTCCGCCGGAGTGATGCCGCCGATGCGCGAGGCCTGCCCGAGCGTATGCGGACGATAGTGCAAGAGCTGTTCTTTAGCCTCAAAACGCAAGTGCGGGACGTTGTCATAATCGATTGCTTCCGGCAGCTTGATATTCTCCAGATTGCGGAAACCGGCGATCTGTTTATCCTGCCTCGCCGTGTAGCCCTCGTAGCGTGCCTCCACCAGCACGGCTTGCATCACCTCATTCGAGAATCCAAGCGCCGCGATCTCCTGGTCGTCGGTGATGTTGTTTGCCAGCGGATCCTGCGGCCGCCGCGCCAACTGCCAAAGACTGGCTCCTTCTCTGCGAGTGGTCTTGAGAAACGTCTCGAATTGCTTCATATCCGAGCGCTTCTTCTCAAAACGATTCCAGCGGACATCATCGACCAGCCCGACGTTCCTGCCCGGTGCGGTCAGCCGCTGATCGGCATTGTCCGAGCGCAGGCTCAATCGGTACTCGGCGCGCGAGGTGAACATCCGGTACGGTTCGTGGATCGTGCGGGTCAGCAGGTCGTCGATCATCACGCCGATATACGCCCGATCGCGGCCCAGGACCAGCGGCTCTTTGTGATCCAGTTTCAGCACCGCATTGATGCCCGCCAGCGATCCCTGCCCGGCCGCTTCCTCATAGCCGCTGGTGCCGTTGATCTGGCCGGCCAGGTAAAGGCCCGGCACCTGGCGCGTCTCCAAACTGACCTTCAACTGCTGCGCGGGGCAATAGTCGTATTCGATCGCGTACGCATAATGCACGATACGGGCGTTTTCGGTGCCGGCCATCAGGCGAAGCATCTGCTCCTGTATTTCCTTCGGGAACGAAGTGCTGATGCCGTTGCAGTAAACGGTGCTGACGGCCTCATCCTCAGGCTCAAGGAAGACCTGGTGGCGGCTCTTATCCGCGAACCGCACGACCTTGGTCTCGATACTGGGACAATAGCGCGGGCCCGTCGATTGGATCTGCCCCGTGTACATGGGCGCCAGGTGCAGATTGTCACGCAGCAGCTTGTGAATCGTTTCGTTGGTCCATGTGATCCAGCAGGGCACGGCAGGGCGGTCGATGCGGTCATTCAAAAACGAGAACGGCACGGCTCGTTCGTCGCTGCGCTGCGTTTCGACTTTGTCGTAATCAATCGTCGAGCCATCGAGGCGAACAGGCGTTCCGGTCTTCAATCTTCCCAGCGTTAAGCCCAGCCGTCGGAGGCTATCGGACAATTCATTGCTTGCGGGCTCGTCGAGGCGGCCGCCTTGCCATTGCTGGCTGCCGCGATGCATGATGCCCTTAAGGAACGTGCCGGTCGTTACGATCACCGCACGCGCACTAAACTGGCGGCCATCCGTGCACGCGACACCCCTAACCGTATCACGGGCATCCTGTCCGTGCTGATTATCACACGGGCTGCAAGCCCGTGCCACCAGGATTTCGGCCGCCGTTCCTTCTTCAATGGTCAAGTTTTCCAGAGACTCAAGTCGATGCCGGATGTAGTCCTTATACCTGTATTTGTCCGCCTGCGCGCGGGGGCTTTGCACCGCCGGGCCCTTGGAACGGTTGAGCATGCGGAACTGAATGCCGGTCGCATCGATCGCCTCGCCCATCAATCCGCCCAGCGCATCGATCTCCCGCACGATCTGCCCCTTTGCCAGCCCGCCAATCGCCGGATTGCAGCTCATCTTGGCGATCGTGTCGCGGCGCATGGTCAAAAGTAGCGTCTTTGCCCCCATCCGCGCGGCTGCCCATGCCGCCTCCGCCCCGGCGTGACCGCCCCCAACCACAATAACATCAAAATCAGCCAACAATTCCTCAAGATTAGTGGACCCGAACACTACAGATTGTACAAACCCGCTATCTTACCCCTTAGCCCTATAAAATGCAAGCCGCACCGCCGGCAGCACGTTTTCTGGTGATACAGACGCATTTAATTCCTTGCTTTCCACAAATGCACAGCATAAAATTGTCACAACTTTAAGGACTTATTGCAAAGGAATGAAGCAATGAATAAACAAGCTACCTGTATTGTTATCGCTGTTATCGGGCTGGGAGCCGGCGTGGGCGCGGGATTTCTGATCAACAGGCCAAAACTGAATGCCGGCAAAGCTGCACTTGCCGAGCTGCAGGCGAAGATGCAGCAAACCGAACAGCAGCTCCAGGCCGCTGGCGCCGATAGCGCCCGCCTAAACTCGGAATTGCGAAGGGTCAATACCGAACTGACGCGCTACAAAACCGAATATGTTCGGGCCAGTACGGATCTGGCGCGCGTGACCGTGGAATTGAACAAGCTCAAAGAAAGCATCATTCCGCAAGCCGAAGTGCCCGACAGTGCCGCCAGTGCAGTTCCGGCAGTGGCCACCTCAACCTCTACGCAGCCGGCAGCCGTGGGTCAAACTGCGTCAGCGCCCAAGGCGTCCATCGTCGCCGCCGGCGAGTACGTCATCAAGGATGGCGATAACCTCTGGAACATCGCCTCAGAACAGCTTGGCAGCGGAATCCGTTTCAAGGAGATCCTCGCCCTCAATCCGGGCATCACCGAAAAAACGACCCTGGCCGTAGGCTCCAAGATCAAACTCCCCGCCAAATAAATCATACCGGCGAAGGAAGGCTTTGCAGATGGAGAAGAACTCCGATTTGACGCTAATAGATCTGGCGGTGATAGTTTGTTTAATGGTCTTGGGAATCCTTGTTGCACCTGTGGTTTTTCAGAACCTTGATCTGTTCAGAAGGCACGGCCGCGTTGTTTGCGGTACGAATCTCAAAGGTCTCGGCAACGCCTGTGTCGTTTATGCGAATGATTATGATGATGAATACCCGAGACTCGGTTATGGCTATTGGGCCAGAGAATTAGGCTTTCGATTCGACGACATCACCTATCGTGCATCCTCTCATGAAGGCGCTTCGACCATTTCATCAAGCCTGTATATGCTGGTTAGAGAGGCCGACGTATCACCGAAAAGTTTCATCTGTCCAGGCGCGGAAGGCTGTAAACGCAAAGATTGGGAGCAGTTTGACGGAAAAAACAAGAACGGCTATGACCTTGTTCAGCTTTGGGATTTTGGTCTGGACCCGTATCGTCACGTCAGCTACGCATATCATAATCCCTACGGCAAGCATCCGCCATCAAAAAGCTTGTCACCGGCATTCGCCATTGCCGCAGACATGAATCCATGGTTTGACCACGGAGACATTCAGCAAAGTCAAACAGGAAAAGCCGCTCCGCAGGTAATGCGATTGGATGATCCGACAACATGGAAGTATTCGAATTCCCTGAATCATGAATTGAAACGGAAGCGCTATTCGCAAGGGCAATGCGTTCTCTTTGCGGATGGTCATACCTCATTTGAAACACAGCCAAACGTGGGCGTAAATGATGACAACATTTATACCTTCTGGTCGGTTGAGAAGAATCCCACTGAGCAGGAGCGGCAGGGCGGCACGGCCCCAACCAGCCGCGGCCTTGAAAACGACGCCCAATCCAAGGATGACTCCTTCTTGGCGATTTAACCAACGCCTTACTTTTAGCCATTTGTAGATATAGCCTGACCGGAAAGCTAAATTTCCTCAAATTCACCACTTGATGGTTTAATATTTTGGTACAATTGTCCTTTATCTAATGAACCAATTTCTGTCTTTTGGGGGCGAGGAGGCAAAATCCGCAGTCATTGGGTGAATGATTGAACGAATATTGCCGATACACTTTGTCAGATTAAGAGGCGACGCATGATTCGAGTCAGACTCTCTTACATTATTTTCTGCATTTTGGCTCTTGGCGGCTGGTCGCTGGCGGACCTGACCATTGATAACGAGGTCCAGACCCACGCAAGCCTAAGCAATACCGTCGTCTATATGACCGGCACTTGCGAACTGCACCTGACCAGCGCCGCGGCGCCGCTGTCCGGCTGCACGGTCCATCTGAACTCGCCGGACGCATGGTTGTTCATAGAGAATATCAAGCCCTCCGTTGTCAACACGTCCGCGTACCTGAGCCAGCTTCGCGTCAGCGGGGCGGCGGCGACCCTGAACACGAATATCCGCATCGTCCAATACGCCGCCGGAGCGGTCGTCATTCCGCAGCCTTCGACCTTTCAGCCGCTGCAGGTGTTTACCGGCGAGAACTTCCAGGGCGGTTCCGCATATCTGGATCAATTCACGGCTTACAATACAAGTTCATTGGGCACGATGGCCAATGCGATCAGTTCGTTCATCCTCAAGCGCGGCTATACGGCCACGTTTGCGCAGAATGCGAACGGCACCGGCTATAGCAAGAACTACGTCGCGCAGGATTGCGACCTGGAGATCGGTGTCCTGCCGACCAAGCTCAACAACCGTATCAATTTCGTTCGCGTCTTTCCCTGGCGATGGGTCAGCAAGAAAGGGATCGGCGGAAACATCGGCTCCAATCTCGATATCAAATGGTGGTACAACTGGAACCTCGACCAGAACTCAACGCTGGATAAAGAATACGTTCCGATCCGGCAGAAGCGATGGTGGCCGGACCTGAATCAAAATTGGCAAACGCGGGGGGCCAGCCAACTGCTCGGTTATAATGAACCGGATAAAACCGACCAGGCCAACATGGCCGTTGGCGATGCGATCTGGTCATGGCCCGATTTGTTGTGGACGGGCCTGCGCGTCGGTTCGCCGGCGACATCTGACGGCGGACGAAGCGGCTGGCTGTATCCATTTATACAGCAGGCCGACGCCGCCGACCTGCGGGTTGACTTCGTGGCGGTCCATTATTACTGGTGCTATGACCCGGCCAACCCCAGCGGCGCTGCTTCACAAATGTATAATTACCTGAAGGCCGTACACGACACCACAGGCCGGCCCATCTGGGTGACCGAATGGAATAACGGCGCCAACTGGACCGGCTGCGGCGATCCGACGTCCGCACAGCAGGCCGCCGCCATCGGCGCGATGATCGACATGCTCGACAGTACGTCCTGGGTCGAGCGCTATGCCATTTACAATTGGGTTGAGGATTGCCGCCGCGTCCAATGGGATGACGGTTGGCCGACCGAGGCCGGCAATGTGTACCGCGACCAGGTCTCGCCCATCGGCTATCGCCAGCAGGTTCCCGGCTCCGGCCCAAGCAGCAGCGGCATCTACCTGTTCGACAGCAATTTCCGCGACAACTCCGGCAACGGCAATAACCCGCTGGTCTTTGGCGCTCCCAAACGGGCTGCGGGGCTGCACGGCGACGCCCTGGTCCTGGAGGGTGTTGACGACCACCTGAGAATGCCTGTGAACATGGGCGAAAACGCCGACTTTACCTTCGCGGCCTGGATTTACTGGAACGGCGGCGGCCAGTGGCAGCGGATCTTCGATTTCGGCAATGATACGACCAAATACATGTTCCTGTCGCCCGCTTCCGGCGGCAATACGCTGCGCTTTGCGATCACGACCGGCGGCGGCTCCAGCGAACAGCGCGTCGAGACAAGCGCCTTAGCGGTCGGCCAATGGGTCCACGTCGCCGTAACGTTGAGCGGCAACGTCGGAAGGCTCTATGTCAATGGCACTGCTGCGGCGACGAACAGCGCGATGACCATTAACCCGTCTGATTTCCAGCCCTCGGTAAACTTTATCGGCAAGAGCCAGTTCAGTGCCGATCCGCTGTTCGATGGAATGCTGGACGATGTGGTCATCGCCGATCATGCCCTCAGCGACAACGCGATAGCGCTGCTGGCGGCTGACAATCAGCCCAAGCGATTTATCGGCACTCCGCTGCCCATCGTCGCCGCGACCGCCGGCGCCGAAGAGACCGGCAACCCGGCCATCAATTCGTACGACCTGCACCGCGCCACGCGCTGGGCCAACGACAACACGGTGCCCAACGCATGGATCCGCTACGATTTGGGGGCCGTGCGGCAGATCGACCGGCTCAAGATCAGGTTTAATAACGGCGCCTCGCGCACGTATCCCATCCGGATTGACATCGACGGCGTACAGGTCTTCAGCGGCAATACCACGCTGACCAGCGGCTATTGGGAAATAGCCTTCGCGCCGGTCAACGGCCGCTATATGACGATTACCATGACCGGCAATAACAGTGCCGGCACGGCCTGGTTCAGCATTTGGGAGACGCAGATTTGGGCTCCTCTCAACCGGCCGCCATCTTTCAATTCGGTAAACTTTAATGGTCCTGATGCCGTTGAAGGCGACTCTTATGCGGGCGGCATTGCCGATCGCGCCAGTGATCCGGAGAGCGGCACGCTTGCATTCAGCAAAGACGCGGGCCCGGATTGGCTGACCGTGGCCGGCGACGGGGCGTTGACCGGGATTCCAAACGATGCCGATACCGGCCAGAACGTTTTCACTGTGCGTGTGACGGATGCCGCAGGACTTTATGATACCGCGCAGATGAACATCAGCGTAGCCAACGTCTTTTCCGGCGTGCGCGGGCTCGAGGATCTGCTGGGCCTGGCGTCGCAATGGTTGACGCTGGATTGCCTGGATACTCCCGCATGCGGCGGCGCAGACCTCAACGATGATGCGGATGTGACGGCTGCTGATTTTTCTGTACTGTCGCATCATTGGCTGGCGGATGAAGACCTGCAGCTCTATTTGAAATTCGACGAGACCGGCACAACCACTGCCCAGGATAGCTCGCTCTATGGACGCCATGGTCTCTTGGTCAATGGCCCCGCCTGGGACAGCAGCGGCCATTCCGGAGGCGCTCTTGTCTTAGATGGAACGAATGATTACGTCCAGATTACCGGCTACAAGGGCGTGACCGGATCGGGCCCGCGCACCTGTACCGCATGGATCAAGACAACCGCTCTTTCCTCGCAGATCATCAGTTGGGGTTCTACTGCAGCCACTGAAAAATGGATGATTCGTGTGAACGACAATGGCACGCTCAGGGCCGAGGTGCAGGGCGGCAGCATCTACGGCACGACCCCGATCGCCGATGGAAACTGGCATCATGTCGCGGTTGTTCTGGCCGACGATGGCTCTGCCGACATCAGCGAGGCCCTGCTGCATGTGGATGGTATGCCTGAACCCATCAGCGGCGTTTCGCCTTGTGCGGTCAAAACAGCCGCCTCCGGCGACGTTCGAATCGGCGTCAATGTTCCCGGCAATATCTTTTTCCAGGGCCTGCTCGATGACGTCCGGGTCTATGACCGGGCGCTAAGTGAAGTAGAAATCCAGGATCTGGCCCAATAAATTATTGAAGACGTGTTGCCTGCGATGCTCTATTTGAGAAGAAATATCTTATCGGAGGGATTCATGGTTGCTGTTATCAGGCGGATCACCGGCATTGTTTTTCTTGCACTGTTTGTGTCGGCGTCGGTCTTGGCGGACGTGACCTATTGGCTGCATTCGAGTGTACCCAGCGATGCTGCCGCCTCTGTGCAGGAAGCCGTGGCAATCTATAACCGCTATGGCTCGTTCAACAAGCATTTGGTTGTATACTATGATTCAAATCCTGATCTGACCGCCAACGGCAGCTACAACGGCACCATCAACTTCGGCACCCAGAGAACCACACGCACCGCTCTGCATGAAATGGGCCATACCGTGGGCATGGGGACATATACGGGCTGGCCGTCCTACTCGAGTTTGCTTGTCGGCGGCGTCTGGCAGGGATACTACGGCTGGAATTGCGCCATTGAAATCGGAAATGGCGGCCTCTGGGGAGATGGCCATGCGATCTGGCCGGGGGGCATGAATTATGAGACTGAAGACACCAGTTTTGCCGAACGCATCAAACATGTTCGGATCATGGCCGCCATACGCTGCGATATGGGCATTGCCTCGTTTTCCAAAGAGCCGCAGTCGCAAATCGTACCGCTGGGAGGTACGGCTGTCTTTGGCGCTGCGTCGCCCACGGCAAGCGGTTTTCAATGGTACAAGAACGGCGTCGCGTTAACCAATGGCGGCGACATATCAGGGGCGACCAGCGGAACGCTGCAAATCGCAAACGTCGATGCCGCCGATGCCGCAAATTATTATTGCGCGGCAACGGGAGCGAACGAGACGTTGAATAGCCGCTCGCGGCGTTTGATCCTGTCAGGGCAAGTGGGCCAGTGGAATCTTGAGGGCAATGCCAACGACAGCGTCGGTTCCTATAATGGCACACCTTCCGGAGCGCCCGCCTACATCGCCGGAAAGATCGGCCAGGCGATCGTGCTCGATGGCGTTGATGACTATGTTACATTGCCCGCCGGCGCGGCTGACGCCCATGATATAACTGTCGCCGCCTGGGTCTATTGGAACGGCGGCGGACAATGGCAGCGCATCTTCGATTTCGGCACCAGCACCAGCCAGTACCTCTTCCTGACGCCGCGTTCCGGAGATAATACGCTGCGATTCGTCATCAAGGACGGCGGCAGCGAACAAATCGCGGAAACCACGCAGTTGGCCACAGGGCAATGGATCCATCTGGCTGTTACATTGCGAAACGATGCCGCGACGCTCTATGTCAACGGCAAGGCCGCCGCCGCCAATGGCACTGCGACCATCGACCCGCTTGATTTCATGGCCGACCGAAACTATATCGGCAAGAGCCAGTGGCCCGATCCGCTCTTCAATGGACGCATCGATGATTTCCGCATCTATAACTTTGCGCTGAGCGGCTCGGAGATCTGGAACCTGTGGGGCCAAAGCGTCACCAACAATCCGCCAATGTTTGCAGTTGATCCGCTCGTCCTGCCGGATGGAAATGCCAATATTGCATACACGGGACAGACGCTGGCGGATTATGCAAGCGACCTCGATGGCGGTACTCTGAGCTTCAGCAAGGTCAGTGGTCCGGCGTGGCTGACAGTGGCCGCAAACGGAACTATTTCCGGCACGCCGGCCGCAGCCGACCGCGGAGAGAACGCCTTTGTGGCCCGTGTCACGGATCCAGCGGGCGCTGCGGATGATGTAACCATTTACATTACAGTCACTGGATCAGCCGATGCCCATTATCCGTTCGAGGGCAATGCCGATGACATCGCCGGAACAAACGATGGCACGGCTACGGGAAATCCTGCATACGCTGCGGGGATCCTCGGCCAGGCCATCGACCTGGACGGCACGGATGATTATGTTACGCTGCCCGCCGGAATTATCAACACGGATAACTTCACCGTTGCCGCGTGGGTCAGGTGGGATGGCGGCGCGCAATGGCAGCGCATCTTCGATTTCGGCAATAATACCGCGCAGAACATGTTCCTGACGCCAACCTCCGAGAGCAATACGCTGCGTTTTGCGATTACCGCTTCCGGCAACGGTGCGTCTGAACAGAGGATCGAGACGGCCGCCCTGGCAACGGGTCAATGGGTGCATGTGGCCGTGACCTTGGATGGCAATAGCGGAAAACTGTATGTCAATGGGCAATTGAAAGCATTGAATGCCGCCATGACGATCGACCCGGCGGATTTCAATCCTGCCGTCAATTATATCGGAAAGAGCCAATGGCCTGACGCGCTGTTCAATGGACGGATCGATGACTTCCGCATTTATCATTATGCCCTCAACGCCGACCAGATCGCGCTGTTAAGTCTGCCGCCGGCGTTTACCAGCGATCCGATCAGCAATCTTGACGCGATCGAACTGGCAGCTTATGCCGGCCAATCGCTGACGGCGTACGTTGATGCCCCGCTGGGTACGAGCGGGCTGACCTTCAGCAAGGCATCAGGACCGAATTGGCTTGTCGTCGCAAGCGATGGGACGCTTTCGGGAATACCGAACGATTCAAATGTCGGCCAAAACTTCTTTGAAGTGCGTGTCCAAAACCAGGCGGGACTTTATGATACCGCGCAGATGAACATCAGCGTGGCCAACGTCTTTTCCGGCGTGCGCGGGCTCGAGGATCTGCTGGGCCTGGCATCGCAATGGTTGATGCTTGATTGCCTCGATACTCCCGCATGCGCCGGCGCAGACCTCAACGACGACGCGGATGTGACGGCTGCTGATTTTTCTGTACTGTCGCATCATTGGCTGGCGGATGAAGACCTGCAGCTTGATTTGAAATTCGATGACCTAAACGGGACCGCTGCTCAGGATACTTCCATCTATGGGCGAAATGGCCTGCTGGTCAATGGTCCTGCCTGGGACGGCAGCGGCCACTCAAATGGCGCCCTGCAATTTGACGGTACCAATGACTATGTCCAGGTTACCGGCTATAAAGGCGTGACCGGTTCCGGCTCCCGCACCTGTACCGCCTGGGTCAAGACGACGACTCCTTCATCGCAGATCATCGGTTGGGGTTCTACTGCAGCCACTGAAAAATGGATGATTCGTGTGAACGACAATGGCGCGCTCAGGGCGGAGGTGCAGGGCGGCAGCGTTTACGGCACGATCCCGATCACCGATGGAAACTGGCATCATGTCGCGGTTGTTCTGGCCGACGATGGCTCTGCCGACATCAGCGAGGCCCTGCTATATGTGGATGGTATGCCTGAACCCATCAGCGGCGTTTCGCCTTGTGCGGTCAAAACAGCCGCCTCCGGCGACGTTCGAATCGGCGTCAATGTTCCCGGCAATATCTTCTTCCAGGGCCTGCTCGATGACGTCCGGGTTTATGACCGGGCGCTGACTGGTAACGAAATACTGGCGATTTCGCTTGAGTAGTTTTTGATGCAGCCAGTGGACCGCTTCGGACTTTTCCATCCTGGCTCAAAACCGGCTGCTTGCTGAAACGCCGTGAGTTGCATTCGGCCGCAATTGCGTCAGCGGTTGGCGCTGGTGCGAATCACTTGAGCGATCGCCTGCATCTGCCCAAGAGCATGATCAAAAAACATCTTATATCCTCGGCAAAAATAGCTTGGCTCTTTTTGCGTGCCGCTGAGGGCCAGGCGATCCTTCGGACAGCCGCCCCGGCAAAGGTCCAGATGCCGGCAAACAAAACACTTGTTGTGCAGTTCCGTCTTGCGCCGGGCAAATTCCTGCTTGAGCGGTGAACCCGCTAACTGTTCGATCGGCGTTTCCATGATGTTGCCCAACCGCGTATCGCTCTGTACGAAGAAATCGCAGCAGTAAGCGTCGCCATTGTGCTCGACCACAATATAATCGCTGCACAGCCGCGCAAACGTGCATTCGGCCGGCGGAAGGTTCAGCAGCGTATTCAGAAGGCCGTCAAAGAGCCGCACGCTTAGTTTGCGGATACCGTATTCCATCCAACGATCAAAGAAGCGGCACAAGAACTGCCCATATTGTTCTGCCGTGATGCTGTACGGCGCAGGCTTTGATGGGTCATCCGGTGAAGGCTCAACACACGGGACAAACTGAAGATACTCGATTCCCAAATCTCTAAAGAAATCAAACAACGCGTCCGGATGCTCGACATTGACATTGTTCAGCAGAACCAGAATATTGAATTCCGCGCCGTTGCGCCGGCAGGCCTCGATGCCGGACATAACACGATCAAACGTCCCCTTGCCCGCGCGATCGCGGCGATACACGTCGTGGTATTCCTGGGGCCCGTCCAAACTGATGCCGCATAAAAACTTGTATTCGGCCAAAAAAGAACACCACTCGTCATCCAGGAGGATGCCGTTGGTTTGCAGGGCATTGCTGACGATCTGGCCATCGTTGCCATACTGCTTTTGAAGTTCCACCAGCCTTTTATAGAAATCCAATCCCATCAGCGTCGGCTCGCCTCCCTGCCAGGCGAAACTGCTCTGCTCGAAACCAAGCCCCAGGTAGCTCTGCACCAGTTTTTCCTGCACCTCGGGCGTCATCCGATGGCTTGCCCCGCCGAAGTAGGCGGACTTGCACGCATAGAAGCAGTAATCGCAGGCCAGGTTGCAGTCGGGTCCCGCCGGCTTGATCAACAATGTAAACGGCCGTGTCATGTTTCAGTATCGCTCAGTATTGTTTCAGTATTGACGAATGCACGTATTCTATAAAGAATCGCGCTCAATTCCAAATCAAAGCCGCCGCCGAGCTTCAATTTTGCTTGACAAAAATGATAAAACGGCCAATATTTAACAAAAAATAGTCGGAGGCTCGGAATGTATCTTTTAGGTTACGACTCGGGAACGTCGTCGATCAAGGCAACCTTGATGGATGCGCAGACCGGCCATGTGGCGGCTTCGGCGATGGCGCCCGAAAAAGAAATGCCGATCGAATCGCCCCGGCCCGGCTGGGCCCAGCAGGACCCGCTGCTGTGGTGGGACAATCTCAAGGCCGCAACAACCGCCGTACTGGTCAAGTCCAGGGTCAACCCCTCCGACATCAAGGCCATCGGCATCACCTATCAGATGCACGGGCTCGTCTGCGTGGATAAGAAGCTGGAAGTGATCCGGCCGTCGATCATCTGGTGCGACAGCCGGGCCGTCCAGATCGGACAGCGCGCCGCCGAAGCGCTGGGCTCGCGGCGTTGCCTTGAGAGGCTTTTGAATTACCCCGGCAATTTTACCGCGGGCAAGCTGCGATGGGTGATTGAGAACGAGCCGCAGAATTTCAAGCGAACGTACAAGATCATGCTGCCCGGCGATTGGCTGGCGATGAAGATGACCGGCCGCATCGTCACCACCGAGTCCGGGCTGTCCGAGATGATCCTGTGGGATTTTAAGGCCAGGCAGCCGGCGAACTTCCTGATGGAACATTACGGCTTCGGCCCCGAGCTTCTGCCGGAAATCGTCCCAACGTTTGGTTCGCAAGGAGAACTGACCGCAAGCGCCGCTGACGAACTGGGACTTGCGGCGGGAACGCCCGTGACCTACCGCGCCGGCGACCAGCCGAACAATGCCCTTTCGCTCAACGTGCTCAATCCCGGCGAAGTGGCCGCCACCGCCGGCACCAGCGGCGTCGTTTACGGCATCAGCGACAAGGCCGCGTTCGACCCCAAGTCGCGCGTCAACATCTTTTTGCATGTCAACAATACCCCCTCCGCGGTGCGCAACGGCGTTCTGCTCTGTATCAACGGCACGGGCCGGCTCAACAGTTGGCTCAAGAGCAGCGTCATGTCCGGCAGGACCTATCACGAGATGAATGCCCTGGCCGAAAAGGCGCCCATCGGTGCTGATGGCCTGGTCGTCCTGCCCTACGGCAACGGCGCCGAACGCACACTCGAGAACAAAAACATCGGCGCATCGATCCATAATCTCGATCTGAATATCCATACGCTGGGCCACCTGCTTCGCGCTGGGCAGGAAGGCATCGTCTTTGCCCTCAACTACGGCCTGGATGTGATGAAGCAGATGGGCATCCGCATCGATACCGTTCGCGCGGGCAAGGCCAATATGTTCCTGAGCCCCATCTTCGCTAAAACCTTCGCGACGCTCACCGGCGCGACGGTGGAACTGTACAACACGGACGGCTCGCAGGGCGCCTGCCGCGGCGCAGGCCTGGGCGCAGGCATTTACCCAAGCGCCAAAGAGGCGTTCTCAACGCTCCGCAAGATGGAAGGCGTCGTCCCCAACCCGGCGGACAAACAGGCCTGCCACGACGCCTACGGCCGCTGGTTGGCTATTCTGAATAAAAATTTAGCCGTATGATTTTGGAATTTGTGCTCTGTGGAAAACAGATCGATTTGGGAAGGCGAGCCTGCGCAGCAGGCGGCAGGTTGTAGCCTCGCCCGTGAGGGCGTGGGGGAAAAAGCAAGCCCCCACCCCTAAACCCGCGCAGCGGGCGCGATATTTTTTCTTTTCTACAAAGCAGCAAAATGAGATTGTTTCGGTTTTGCATTTTTGGTCATTTGGATTTGTTTAGGATTTAGGATTTAGAAACACTACTGTCCCGTTAAAAAACGGTTGTTTTACGATAACTACAACTACAAAAAAGAGTTACGATAGATTGTGACCTGTATCGATTTCATTTTGGTCCCGTGTTATTCTGGCTCCGGATGTTCTTCAGGAGTCCATTAT
>JAJFTK010000082.1 GCA_021372945.1 Planctomycetaceae bacterium
AATCATGCAGCCTCCGTGCGAATAAGTAATGCTCAACACAAGACTTATCGGCATTTGAGGCTGTTTTTGTTGAATCACTGCTATCATCAAAAATCTTTCAATCGGTCAGTTTGAGTTATTTAAAAGCAACACAGGTTCAATTGGGACTGCTGCTTAACTTCGGCCCTCGAAAACTGGCTTATGACCGAATCATTAGATAATTTGTGTGCATCTGTGTTAATCTGTGGCTAAAGGAAAATAGCAAATGGAATATAAGATAATCGTGGGGTTGGAGATCCATGTTCACCTGGCGACGCGGACGAAGATCTTCTGCGGCTGCCGACAGGCGTATGGCGACACGGCCAATACGCACGTATGTCCGGTGTGCCTGGGGATGCCGGGGGCGCTGCCGGTGATGAATCGGCAGGCGCTGGAGTTTGCGATATTGACGGGGCTGGCGCTCAATTGCACGATCGCCAGGTTTACCAAATGGGACCGCAAGAGCTATTACTACCCTGATTTGTCAAAGAATTACCAGATCAGCCAATACGACCTGCCGCTCAGTTACAACGGCTATGTTGAAATTCCGCTGGCGGACGGGACGAGCAAGAAGATCCGCATCCGCCGGGCGCACCTGGAGGAGGACGCCGGCAAGAATACGCATACGCTGGGGAATTTCTCTGCGATCGATCTGAACCGCTCCGGGAGCGGCCTTCTGGAGATCGTGACCGAGCCGGACATGAACAGCCCGCAGGAAGTCGGGGCGATGGCGCGCGAGCTGCAGCGGATCGTGCGGTACCTGGGCGCGTCGGAGGCGGACATGCAAAAGGGACACATGCGGTTTGAGCCGAATATCAACCTGCACATCACGCGCGGCGGGCAGGTGTTCAAGACGCCTATCACCGAGGTCAAAAACCTTAACAGCTTTCGGGCCATCGAAAAGAGTATCGTGTACGAGGCGCACCGGCAGTACCAGGAATTTCTGGAAACAGGCAAGACCATGCGGATGGGCAATAAGAGCACGTACGGGTGGGACGATGTGAATCAGGTGACGGTCCTGCAGCGTGAGAAGGAAGAGGCGCACGATTACCGCTATTTCCCGGACCCGGATCTGGTGCCGGTGGTTGTGGATGACGCATGGCTGGACGAGATTCGCGGCAGGCTTTGCGAGCTTCCGATCCAGATGCAGATGCGGTTCGTGAACGAGTACGGACTCAGCGATTATGACGCGGGGGTGCTGACAGCCGACCGCGCGACGGCCGAGTTTTTTGACCGCACGGTCAAGCTCGGCGGCGAGGCCAAGCGAGTGTGCAACCTGCTGACACAGACGGGCCTGAAGCTTGCAAATGAAAAAAACGTGCGGGTGGACCAGTTGGGGATCACGCCGGAACAGCTCGCGACCATCGCGAAGATGGCCAATAGCGGCCTCATCAGCGCCACATCGGCGACGCTCATCTTTGAGGAAATCGCAAATTCCGGCGGGGATCCGGTTCAAATTGCAGAGGCAAAGAACCTCATTCAGAAGAGCGACGCCGGCGAGATCAAGATGCTCATCGACGCGGTCATCGCCGAAAATGCCGAAGCCGTCCAGGACGCCAGGAGCAATCCGAAAAAGGCCAAGAAGGCCTTGGGCTTTCTCATGGGCCAGGTCATCCAGCGAAGCAAAGGCCAGGCGAATCCGAAGATAGTGTCGGAGATCCTGAACAAGAAGCTGAACGCCTAGCAGCGCAGGCTGGCCCTTCTACGCACAAGAGCTGCGAAGGATAAAAAGCCTGCGTTACATTAACAGCGCAGGCAAGATGCGTGCTTTACTTCTCAGTGGTGCGTTTGAGATAGGCGACCTGGGCGGGGGTGAGGCGGGTGTAGGCGCCGGGGGCCAAGCCCTTTAAAACGATGTTGCCGATCTGGGTGCGTTTGAGGGCCTTGACCTTGTAGCCCAGGTGGGCGAACGTGCGGCGGACCTGCCGATTAAGCCCCTGGCGAATACTGACCTCGAGCAGCGTGTCCTCGTTGGATTTGCGAAGCACCTTGATGGCGGCTCGCTCGGTCTTGCCCTCGGAGAGCCAGACGCCCTTCTTGATCTTCTCGATATCCTCGCCTTCCATGCGGCCGCGAATAGTAACCTGGTACGTCTTGGGCAGTTCGTAGCGCGGGTGCGTGAGGCGGTTGATGAGTTCGGAGTCGTTGGTGAGGATGATCGCACCGGTCGTGTCGGAGTCGAGGCGCCCGACGCACATCACACGCTCGGGCGAATCGACCAGGTCAACCGCCTTGGGGCGATGCTGCGGGTCAAAGCTTGTACAGATGACGCCCTTGGGCTTGTTGAGCAGGTAATAAAGCTTTTTCGGCTGCTTGATGCGGTGGCCATCGACGCGGATATCGTCGGTGTCGGGGTTGGCAAAGGCCGGCAGCGTATCGACGACCTGGCCGTTGACGGTGACAACGCCCTCCTGGATGAGTTCCTCGCATTTGCGGCGAGAATCGATGCCGGAGTTGGCCAAGATCTTCTGAAGGCGCTGCATGCCCTCAGGGGCGGTCGATGGCTTCTGCTTAACGGGTCTGGGTCTTCTTGGCATATTAAATAGCTTTCTTCATCATACGTAACCGTTCACGGTCATTCCGAGTGAAGGCGCTTTGGCCTTCATCGAGGAATCTATTTTATTCAGTATACCCACTTCTATCGTCATTGAATTGGAATTTCCTTTTTTCAAACAGATTCCTCCGCCCGCCTTTTATGAAGGCGGACGTTCGGAATGACCCTTTTGTGCAAAAGCTGCCATATTGTGAATGCTCACCATCATGCTTATTTGCTGAAATCCACCTTGGGGGCGGTTTGCGCCTCCGGGGCCGCCTCGAACATCGGCATTGGTTTTACGCCGGCACGACGGGCGAAAAACGAACCGATGAACTCCCTCGCATAGACATTCAAGTCCCGCGCAGCCTCATTATAGCGAGTTCGCGCCACATTGATACGATTTTCCGTGCCTTCCAGGCTGTCCTGCAGAGCGAGAAAGTTCTGATTGGCTTTGAGTTCGGGATACCGCTCCTGCAATACGAGCAGACGCGAGAGCAGACCGGTCATGGTGTTGGCCGACTCCATTCGCTGCTCGGGGGTGTTGGTCTGAAAGTACTGCGTGCGGGCCTGCGCAATCTTTTCGAAAAGCTCGGATTCATGAGTTGCGTAGCCTTTGACGGTCTCGACGAGATTGGGAATGAGGTCGAGCCGTCGCTGGAGGGCCGAATCGACGTTGGCCCAGGCTGTCTTGGCTTCCTCTTCCAGGCGGATGGCCTTGTTATAGCCGCGAATGTACCAGGGGATCAAGAGCAATCCCAGGACAACCAGTACGATGACAATGATCCCGACAAAGGCTAACGCTGCTGCTCCGTTTCGTTTCATGTTTTTTATCTCCGTTTTTTCCATATAATTAAATAACAAGCTGACGCTTGAACTCCTACAGAATACGCGCCCAGTAGCGTGAATGTTACAAGATTTCAATTCACCATCCGCCGGAGGCGCCGCCTCCACCGAATCCGCCGCCGCCCCCGCCGCCAAAGCCGCCTCCAAAACCGCCGCGTCCGCCAAAACCCCCGCCGAATCCGCCGCCGGAGCCCCAATAGCCGCGCTGGCTATGGCTATATGGATTGCGGCCGGCTCCGTAGCGCATACCGAATAGAAGCCAGAGAGGCCATAAAATCGAGCCGCGGCTCGCCAGAGTCACAAACAAGAGAATAAAGAATATGGGATACAGCATCGCGCAACACGGTGTTGGGCTGCCCTGTTTAGCGGGCGGGCGATAGCCGGCAGGGATGCCGGAAAGCTGAACGTTATAGTGCTTGGCGATCGTGTTGACGATCGCAAGCGTCGTTTGATAGATGCCTTCGGAGGAGCGGCCCTGACGCATCGCGGGCACGAGGACGTCGCGGCCGACGCGTCCGCAATACTGGTCCGTCAGAAATTCTTCGAGGCCATAGCCGATCTCGAAACGGTAGGCGCGGTCATCGAAGGCGATCGTAAATAACAGGCCATTATCCTTATCGGCCTGGCCAAGTTTCCATTGTTCGGCCAGTTCGATCGAATACTGCTCGATCGGAATGCCGCCGGTGGTTTTGACGGTGAGGACGATAAACTGCACACCCGTCTTCTGCTCCAACTCCTTGAGCAGACCATTGAGCCGCTGCTCGTGTTCCGCAGAGACAATTGCCGCCTTGTCTTCAACATAATTAGCGGGTACGGGCAGACTGACCTTTGCCGCCGGAACACACTGCGGCAGCAAGGCAAAACAAAGGACATAAAGCAGAGTTCGCTTCACGATCACGCTCTCCACTGGTCGGCGATCCCTGAGAGAGACTCGATCACGTCGGAAGCCTGCACAAAGAGACCGCGAATCTGTTCGGCGCTTTCGTGCAGCCTTCTGTAGCGGAAACTATACGCCGTTTTGAAGGCATCCATGTCAACACTGAATAGCGTTTTAACCTGGTCAAAGGTATTGATGAGACACGCCGGACGGTTGGAATCCCGCAGCCAAAGCATCGCCCGCAGATACGGCGCCAGTTCCTTGGCAACATTGGTCAGAAGCGCGGCGATGGCATGCTTCTTTTCGGCCGAATTGATGTATCCCTGCTGCAATTGAATCTGGAGCGATTTGAATTGCCGTTCGCATTGCAGTCGGACATCCTCCTTTGAAAAGGTCAAGGAAACAAAAGGATCCTGACCGCAGATGGTATGATGAAATGCCTGAAAGTCGAGCCATTCGACGGCAAACACGTCACATGAACGTTCGATATAAGCGGGCGTCATCAACAAAGGGGCACGCAAACGCTTGCGTCCCATCGAAGGACCTATTTGGGACAGGGATGATAAGATGCCATTATTAACCTTGTCCACAACCAGGACCGAGTTGATGTCGCTCTTGCCCGCGACGAAATCATCCGTGACGGCGCTGCCGATAAGCGTGAGGCTCTGCAGGGCCGGACCCAGCCGTTCCTTGAGCGTTCTAACCAGTTGCTCAACAGTTTTGTTGATTTCCTGTCGAACATGTTCCATGTTGATCTCCCCGCATTAAGTTGTCACCGGCGAAATATATGGTACAACCAGACCGCCAAAGTCATTATCAAAGACAAAATGATGCAGGTCGTCAATGGAAAAAAGACCTTCCAGTTGCGGCCGCTCCACTCTAGATCGCCGGGCAAACGGAAGAATCCGACCCGTGACAACAGCATCATCAGGGCCCCTGCCGCCGCCAGGACCAAGCCGGCCGCGAGCAGCCATTTTCCAAATTGACCAAGATCCTGCATACGAATTCCATAACACTATAGCCGCGCCAAACAGCTCGCCGGTCAGCTTGACAACCGGGGCTGGAAGTTCCGGCTGCCTTTAAAGATTATACCCCCGGCGATTTGGCGGGCAAGTCAATTGTTGTAAACGCCCGAAACAAGCTAAAGTTACAGAATTCGTGTGAGTTTTCGGCTAAAAGAGGTTAATATCATCGAAAACCCGGTAAGCGGTTAAGCTTTTTTCTTGACGAGCGAGGCCAAAAAGCCCATACTAGGTTGCGGGTTTTAGAACCGGTATAATCTATTCGTAACCATCATTACAGGAGTTGAGTTATGGCAGCACGCCAAGGCTCTCAAAGCAACGCAATGCTTTATGCGTTAATCACCTTCGTAGGTCTTTTTATCATCAGCGCCGTAGCGGCGGTCGTTTATTACGTCAAGGCCGAAGATTACCGTGTCCTGTCGCAAAACGCCAAGGATGATCTGAATAAGATCGCCAACGCGGTCGAGAACGGCAGCCTTGCCAAGATTGTCGGCAAGCCGGAAGAAGGCAAGTCATACCTGGGCACTATGCAAAACGTAGTAAATAGTCTTTACTCGTTCATCCTCGGACAGGCTCCGGGGGCGGATATCCCGGCGACGGTCAAATACAACCAGATCGTAATGGAGACCGACGCGATGATCAAGTCGCTCGGGCAGGATGTTAACCCGGCCATCGGTCCCAACGGCGTCGCCCTGCTGAATACGATCCAGGAACTGAAGGTCAAGCTGGATAATGCCCGCAAGGAGAACCAGGACCTGAAGACCCGGGGCGAGGCGCTGCAGGGCAACCTGGACGACACGCAGCTCAAATTTGAGCAGGAGCGCCAAAAGCTGCTGGCCGAAGTGGACCAGTTCCAGGCGGAGATGAATTCGATCCGCGACCGCTTTGAGTCGCTGCAAAAGACGATGACACTGGCTAACGACGAACAGATCCAATCGTTCAAGGATAAGCTTGAGCAAGAGCAAGCCAAGCTGACAGCCAAACAGCAGGAACTGCAGACGACCGAGAACAAGCTGGCGGAAAACGACACTCTGCTCAAAAACGCGCTGACGCAATTGGATGCGCTCAAGCCCAACCCCGATAAGGAAGTGGCTGCCTTCAAGCCGGACGCCAGGATCGTTCGCGTGGACCTGCAAAACGGGATCGTTTACCTGGACGCAGGGCTGAAGGATCATGTTTACCGCGGGTTGACATTCTCGATCTATGACCGCAATAAGCCCATTCCGGAAGACGGCAAGGGTAAGGCCGAAATCGAGGTCTTCCAGGTCACTGACCAGGTCAGCGCCGCCCGGATCGTGCGCTCGGATAAGAAGAATCAGATCGACCCGGAGGATATCGTGGCCAATCTTATCTGGGACAGCAAGTCGGCAAACCGATTCGTGATCGCGGGCGATTTTGATTTTAATAACGATGGCAAGGTCGATGCCGATGGGGCGCAGCGGATCCGTGAGATCATCGAGCGCTGGGGCGGGCAGGTGAGCGACGATGTCTCGATCAATACGGATTTCATGATCGTAGGCAACAAACCGACGGTGCTTACGCGTCCAACGCAGGACGAACTGGACGTGGACCCGATCGCCGGCCAGCGCTACGAACAATCGAAGCAGAGGGCGGAGGCTTACGATGCGTTGATGCTGAAGGCCAATAACCTGGGAGTGCCGGTATTCAATGAGAAACGGTTTTTGTTCCTGATCGGGTATGACACGCTATTCAATATGAACCCGCTGATCTAGTTTTGCTTTCAGATGCAGTTTGAAAAAGGCAGGTCCTGGACCTGCCTTTTTTTGTTTGTGTCGGCGGGAATGCGAGTCTTTCGGTTTCGCACAGCGCAGGCTGGAAGTCTGCGTTACACTGCCTAAATCCAAGGCAGGCACGGAGGCCTGCCCCTGCCATATACAGCGCAGCGTTACTTTACAATTCCGATGTCGGCCACGAATACCCGGCCGGTGACGTTACGGGATTCGGGACTTTCGACAAAGCCTTTTTTGAGGGCAGCCAGCGTCACTGTAGCGGCCGCTTCGACGCAGACCGGCAGCGGTACCCCCGTGTCGCAATCCATGCCGGAAGGGATATCGACTGCGACAACGGGCAGGTTGTGGGCGTTCATACAGCTTATGAGCATCGCCTGCGGATTCTTCAATTCACTTTCAAATCCTGTCCCAAGGACGGCGTCAACCAGCAGGCCGGATGCGCCAATCACGTTCTTCACCTGCTTGAAAAGATCCGCCGATCCAAGATCGACTGTGGTCATGGGCAAGCCCATCTTTTGGCAGATAATGAAGTTGGTCTCGGCCTCGCCTTTGAGCCTGTTAGGATCGCCGCAAACGGCAATCCTGACCTCGATTCGGTGGTTACGCAGATGGCGCGCGATGGCGAAACCATCTCCTCCGTTGTTGCCGCCGCCGCAGAAGACGCAGACGCCTTTTTCGGCCGGCTGCCGGAAGTACGACAAGACGGCTTGGCTAATGTTTCCGGCGGCGTTTTCCATCAGCACCACGCCGGGGATTTGCATCTGCCGGATCGCCCATTGATCGAAGGCCTTGGCCTGGACGCGATCGAATACCTGGAAGTCCGCCGTATTTTGCCCGTTCCACTCTTTCATGGTCGTTCCTTCCAAACTGCACTCGTGACAACGACTCATCTTATCGTCTTTGAGACGAACTAACAATATGGATTGTGGACTTTTGAGAAAATGCAGTTGAATGTTGATAGAAACTGTCTTACATTAACCAAAAAATATGGAGGCATAATGAGTAAACTACAGAGCACAATTGCACTTGTTGTCTTCACCGCAGGCGTTTGCAGCGCATTATCACAGGATCAAGCCGGGCCATATACTTCCAAGGTCTGGGTCGCCGATAACGGGGACGGGACCTACAAGAATCCGATCCTTTACGCGGATTATTCGGACCCGGATGTGGCGCGCGTTGGCGATGACTTTTATATGACGGCCTCGAGCTTCACGTGCCTGCCGGGACTGCCCATTCTGCATTCGCGGGATCTGGTCAACTGGAGGCTGATCGGACACGCGGTGCAGCGGTACCCCAATCCGGCGTTCGACCTGCCGCAGCACGGCAAGGGCATCTGGGCGCCTTCGATTCGTTATCACAAGGAGCAGTTCTATATCTATTGGGGCGACCCGGACGCCGGCATCTACATGGTTTGTGCCAAGGATCCGGCAGGGCCGTGGTCAGAGCCCGTGCTGACGCTGGCCGGCAAAGGAATGATCGACACGTGCCCGCTGTGGGACGGCGGTAAGGCGTATCTTGTTCACGGGTGGGCAGGCAGCCGGACGGGTGGGTTCAAGAGTGTCCTGACGGTACGCCAAATGAACGATGAAGGCACGGTCGTCAGCTCGGAGTACCGGCACGTCTTTGACGGGCACGAGCATCACCCGACGATCGAAGGACCCAAGTTCTACAAGTATAAGGATTACTACTATATCTTTGCTCCGGCGGGCGGCGTTTCCACGGGATGGCAGACGGTTTTGCGTTCGAGGAACATTTATGGGCCGTACGAAGACAAGATCGTGATGGACCAGGGCACGACCACGGTCAACGGGCCGCACCAGGGCGGATGGGTGCAGACGCAGTCGCAAGAAGACTGGTTCATTCATTTTCAGGATGTGGGGGCGTATGGAAGGATTATTCATCTCGAACCCATGCAGTGGGTCAATGACTGGCCGGTTATCGGGATGGATCCGGACGGCGACGGCAAGGGCCAGCCGGTGTTAACATACAAGAAGCCTTCCGTGGCCGAGAGCGGCCCGCTTGTAACTCCGGCCGAGAGCGATGAGTTTGACGGCGATACGCTGGGGCTGCAATGGCAATGGCAGGCAAACCCAAAGGCCACGTGGTGCGTGCTGCTGCCGGGGCAGGGTTATCTGCGTCTGTTTGCCGATAAGCCGGCGGCGGACCCGGGTCTGCTGTGGGACAGAGGTAACGTTCTCCTGCAAAAGTTTCCTGCGCCGGACTTTACGGCGACAACGCGAATGACCTTTACGCCGGAATCAACCGGCAAGCGGGCCGGACTAGTGGTGATGGGCGAGGAATACGCGTTTATCGGTTTAGTGCAGTCCAATGAAGGCCTCGGCGTAACTCAGGCCTCGTTTAAGAAGGACAGGAACGGAAAGGCGAACGTGAATTTCAAAACGCAGCGGGTATCAACTTCGACGGTCTTTCTGCGGGTGGCGGTCAGTTCGCCTTCAGCCAAATGCCGGTTCAGTTACAGTTTGGACGGCAATGAGTTTACGGAAATCGGAGAGCCTTTTGCGGCCAAGCCGGGCGGCTGGATCGGGGCCAAGGTCGGCATCTTCTGCAACAGCGACGCCGATGCCAAGAACGGCGGATATGCCGACTTTGACTGGTTTGTGATCGACCGGCCGGCAGAATAAGTTAATCCGGGGATTCGTCGCCGGTAAAGGGCTCGTTCAGGAATACCTGTGCGCTCAATTTGCCTTTGTCTTTGAGCTGCAGCAGGCACTCGGAGGTTTCCTCCAGGCGTCGCCAGTTCGTGAACGTGCGGTCGATCATGCCAAGATTCTCGAGGATCAATTCGATGTTGACGCGGAGATCCGACTGGTCGAAAAGTTCGGCGGCTTTGATGCGGTTAAGCTTTTTGACGGCGCCGGCGAAGTTTTTTCGGCTGCAGTAAAGAATGGATGTACGATAATACATCGCATAGGCGGCGGCCGTGACAGGCTGGGGGGCAACGAGTATGTCCATGGCCTTTTCGGGCTGGCCGTAATCGAAGGTGCAGATGGCCAGCTTGTGGCGGGCACGATAATGGGTGTCGTTGAGGTCCAGCGTGTTCTGAAGCGAACTGATGGCCAGCGGCAGATTGTTCTCAACCATCATAAGGATGGCATACTTGTACTGCACATCATAGCGGCCGCTGCATTCGTTTAGCTGTTTGCGATACGCCGCGATGACATCATCGATCAGCACAATCACCTTTTCGCCATCCGGCGAGGACTGTTCATCCATAACGGACTGAAATTGCAGCGTGGCCGATTCCGAGTATAAGAGCGTACTGTTCTGATGAATCGACGAGGCCAGCGCCATCGTTTGCAGGGCCTCGCTAGTCTGGCCGGAAAGGTGCTGCGCGGCAGCCAGCCCGAGATAGGCATCGACGATTTCATCGTTGATGTCGGCGGCGCGATTGAACTGCTCAGCGGCCAGGCTGAACCGGCGGCTGCGAAGATAATGCGTGCCGAGTTTGATCGCGGCCTCGAGCGAGCTGGGCTGCATGCGAATGGTATACTCGTAGCAGGCGATGGCCTCGGCCTCCCTGCCGGCGCCGCTGTACACGTCGGCCATGCGAATGATCAGATCGGTCATGGGACCGACCTGGTCGATGAGGGCCTGAATGCGTTCGATGGCCTCTTCGTGCATGCCGCTCTTGGCCAGGGTATCGATCTCATCTTCCTGCTGCACCTCGTTGAAGTTATCGGGATGCGAGAGGATGCTCAGGTTAAACGTGTCAATCGCTTTGTCATAACGGCCCGCCGCAAGGTAAAGACCGCCGCAGAGCACGTGGGAGGGGATGTCATCCGGATGCTCAGCCAGAAGCTGCTCGTACTCGCCGATCACCTTGTCAATGCGCCCCTGGCTCAGATAGATGGCGGCCATGCGCTGCAGCGGCAATTGCAGGTGGCTCTTGAATTTGATGCAATCCTGGTAATACTCCATAGCCTGATCGGTCTTGCCGAGCCGCTCACAGCAGTAACCCAGCAGGAATAGTCCCATCGTATTGGAGGGTTGGCGGTAATAAACGCTCTGCAACTGCTCAATCGCCCTTTCGGGTTCGTCCGAATACAGACAGACGGCCGCGGCGGCCAGGCGGCCATGGACGCAATCCGGATTATCGAACAGGTAGAGCTTGAGTTTATCTTCAGCCTGAACCAGTTCGCGATTGGCCAGGTGCTCCAGAATTACCGGCATTTGGCCGACAGGTTCCTGCGGCCGGCGTGCAAGCACCTGATCGAGCCAGTGCCAGGCAATGTCCGCAGGATTTACGGTAATTCCTTTTCCAAATATCTCTAAGTGCTTACTCATCAGTGTTCGATCCTCTTACCATTGGAAAATCAATCAGGACATTGGATTATCGGCCTGCATAGGGGGAGGATTAAGGGTCAAATGGAAGGTCAGAACATATTTGGGCCATTTAGAAGGGCAAAGAGTCTGACCATACCGTCTGTAGCGTCTGCATGGATGCAGACAACCTCTAGATGGTCGCGCTGCGAGATTACCGGACTAAAAGGGGTAAAGAATAATTAGGATTGTCTCAGGCCTAAGATTCCAGCGGCTGCTGCTCGATTTCGCTCAGGTAGGCAAGTGTTCGCTCAAGCTGGTCGCTGAGATGTTTGAGTTTGAGCATTGTCTTAACTCGGGTCAACAACTCCCATTTGTTGACAGGTTTGCTCAGGAAATCATCAGTCCCTGAATTGATGGCTTTTTCGATATCGCCCATTTCGTTGAGAGCAGTGACCATGATGACGGGGATATCCGCTGACTGCGGATTGTTCTTGATGCGCTTACACACCTCAAAACCGCTGATCTTTGGCATCATGACATCCAGCAGCACCAGGTCCGGCGGGTTCTGCTTGATGATATCCAGCGCCTCCTGGCCGCCTTCTGCCGGAATGCTCTGGCAATCAATATCCTCCAAGTAAGCCAAAATCAATTCAAGGTTTTGCGGGTTATCGTCAACAACCAATACTTTGGGTTTTTGGTCCATCTATGTTCCTAGGATTAAATAAGATGGAACGACTTTAACGAGTCCGTACGTACTTGTCAATAAAATCCCGCACAGCAGGCTTTAGATAAATTGCTTCGAGGTCCTGTATCACCTGTTTTGTCGCGTATGCGCAGCTTACGGCTGCATCGAAGGAACTGGAGTCGGTATCATAGAAGAAAACAAGTTTGCCTTTGATGTCGCACAGCCCGCCCCCGCCGCCGCCCATGGCATCCTGCCGGATGGATACGCCATGGTCCGTGAGAATTCTCAACAGGTCCTCGATGATGTGCGCCAAGTCCATTTCTCAAGTAAACTTCTGCAAAAGGCCGATATTTAAGTAAATAACGCCAGAATTTATATTAACAGCGCCGCGTGTAAACGCAACAGCAAACGCTTAGGAGACTACGTTGACCGACTTACTGGACCGCCGGAAGGCACTGCACCGAAGGATAGAGGATGCTCAAAGCCGGTGCGTTCACATCGAAGAACAAATGGAGCAGATTCAGCCGCTGGCGGCGCTTGGACTGAATTGGGCGATGACGGCGCATGAGATGAACAATCTTCTGATGCCCATCGGCAACTACGCCCGGCTGGCGATCGCCAACCCGCAAGACGGCCCGCTGCTTCAAAAAAGCCTCGACAAGATCTTGAAATTGAGCGAGCGGGCGGCCCTCGTCATGGAAAAAGTCATGTCGATTGCCTCGCCGGCGGGCGGCAAAAAGGAATGCCACAACGTGGGCGAACTGCTGGATGATGTGTTTTTGTGTATTGGGCGGGATTTCGCCAAAGACAAGATCCACGTTATCCGGCAAATGTCGCAGCCTGTCCATGTCTTTGCGGAAAAAATCTCGCTCGAACAGGTATTCCTGAACCTGATCCTGAATGGCCGTCAGGCTCTCTTGGGCCGGGGCGGCGTCCTGACGATCACGGCAGAGCCCAGGGACGAGCAGGTATCGATTGAAATCAGCGATAACGGGCCGGGGATAGACGCCGACCATCTCAGCCATATCTTCGATCCGTTTTTTACCCGCGGCAAGCAGAACGGCAAGGGACTGGGGCTGGCATTCTGCCGGAAGATCGTCGAAGCGCACGGCGGCTGCATTTCGGTTGAATCGCAGGTGGGACAGGGCACACGCTTCAGGATCCTGTTGCCGAAAGAGACGCTCTGAGATATGATTGCGGCATGAGCGGAAGGTCCTTAATATGATTTCGGCATCCGTTGCATTGGAATATCTCCTGCAATTGATCCTGATGGTCTTCCTTTTGTGCTGCTCGGCTTTTTGCTCGGGCTCCGAAACGGCCTATTTTCAGCTTTCCCGCAGGACGGTTCGTCAGTTCGCCTCTTCATCCAACCGGCTCGAACGCCTGACGGCGCGCGTTCTGCAGAACCCCAATCGTTTCCTGACGGCTCTTTTGCTGAGCAATCTGACCGTAAACATCCTTTTCTTTTCAATTTCAGGGACACTGGCAATCCAGACAGGCGGCCAATACGGACCGCTCGCTGGAACAGCGACCGGCGTTCTTTGTTTTATTGTGCTGCTGCTGGGAGGAGAAATGTTGCCCAAATCGCTGGCCTATGGCCATGCCCAGCGTATCGCACTGCTCACGTCGCCGATTACCTATGTGCTGGTCCGGGTGCTGAGCCCCGTGCTGAAGATCCTGGATGTTGTCTTCATCCGACCGGCGGTTCGTCTTTCGATCGGGCCGCAGAAGACCGGAGCGATCTCGGTGAACCAGTTCAAACTGCTGCTGGAGTCTTCGCGGCGGCAGGGGCTGATCAGCCAGGAAGAAAACCAGTTGATGATGGAAATCCTGAAGCTGAACTACCTGAAGGTGCGTCACGTGATGATGCCGCGGGTCGAAATGCGGGCTTGCGCGATCGATGTTCCGGTCGAGGCGGTCAAGCAGCGGCTGTTATCAGCGGCAAGGGACAGCCTGCCGGTGTACAAGGACAGCATCGACGAGATCGTCGGGCTGGTGTATCTGCGGGACATTGTTCTGCACCCGGAGAACACGCTGTCGGAGCTGATCCGCAAGGTTCCGTTCGTTCCTGAGCAAAAGTCCCTGGAGTCGCTGATCGACTTTTTCCGCCAGACGCAGACGGACCGCGCTATCGTGGTGGATGAATACGGCGGCGTCGCCGGGCTTGTCGAGCTGGATGATATTACCGAACACCTCCTGGGCACAGTTGCCGAATTCTCGCAGCGACCGCCGATCGAACGACTGGGACCGCTGACGTATCGGCTCTTGGCGAACCTGTCGATCTATGACTGGATGGAGTCGTTCGGGCTCGACGATTTCAAGGAGGAACGCTTAACCACGATCGGCGGTTTCATTACGGCCGTCCTTGGGAGGATCCCTAAGAGCGGAGACCAGGTCAAATTCAAAAACATGACGTTTACCGTTGAAAAAATCAGTAATAACCGCATTGAAACGGTAGTGCTCTCACTGGAGCCAACCGTGCCCGAGGACACGAACCAACCGGCATGATGAATCTGTTTTACAGTCTGCTGATCCTTATTTTGATGTTCCTGAGCGCAATCTTTTCGGGCTCGGAGACGGGTGTTTACCGCCTGAGCCGCTTTCGCCTGCGCCTGGGGGCAGAACAGCACCGGCGGCCGTACGTACGGCTTTTCAAACTGATTCAGGATGGCCAGAACCTGATCCTTTTGCTTCTCTTGAGCAACAACATTGTTAATTATTTGATCACGTTCCTGTTCACGTACATGGTCTTTTCGGCCACGCAAAGCAAGCGAACGGCAGAACTTTATTCTTCGGCCGTATTGACGCCGGTGGTGTTCATTTTTTGCGAGATGCTGCCCAAGAGCATTTTCTATCACAAGTCCGACCGGCTGATGCCGCGATTGGCGTTTCTGCTGCATGTGATCTATTCGTTTTTTGTATGGTCCGGCCTGCTGAGGCTGTTTAAGCATGTATTCGAGGTGATCAACCGGATGCTGCTGGGCAGGCCGAACACGGTACACGCGGTCGAAACCACGCAGCGGATGCAGGTCTCGCAGATCATTCACGAGACGCAGGAAGAGGGTCTGCTTTCGGACGTGCAGAAGGACATGATCCAGCGGCTCATCCAAATCCCTGAGATCGCGGTCGATTCCGTCATGGTTCCGCTTTCGCGATTCGCGAAGGTGCCGGTCACGGCGGACCGCCAGGAGCTGCTTAGTGCGCTCCAGAACAGCCGTTTATCGACCCACCTGGTCTATCAGGGGACGCCCGAGAACGTGCTGGGGTACGTTTCACTGGCGCAGGCGCTGAGCATGCCCGAACCCCTGCGTCTTGAGAACTTTACCAGGCTGCTGGTTCGCATCGACCGCGCAGATAGTGTGATCCAGGCGATCGCCCTGCTTCGCAAGAAGAAAGAAAAGATCGCCCTGGTAACGGAACATGTGCGGGACCACAGCCGCCCGGTCGGCGTCATCACAATGACCGATCTGATCGAGGAATTGACCGGCGAGGTCGCCGCATAGCAGGGCTAGAGCCGACGGTCGAAGATCGCGCGGGTGATGTCATTGATGCAGGCGCGGGTGGCCGAACTTCCGCCCTCGGTGAGAATGCTGAAAAAGACGTCGCCCTTCGGCGTTCTGCACAAACCCGAGAAGGAGCGCACGCCGGCGATATACCCCGTTTTGCCGAGGATGTTGCCCTTGTAGGGGGCCTCGCCAAAGAACTTGGCGGCGGTGCCTTCGATGCCGCCAACGGCCAGCGAATCGAAGAACGCCGCCGAATCCGGCCCCTTGTACATGTCGGTCAAAACCGCGACAAGACATTCGGCGCTGAGACGATTCTTGCGGCTCAGACCGCTGCCGTCATCGAGGACATACTGACTTTTATCGATGCCGAGGCTCTGCAGATACTGGGCCGTAAGTTCAAGACCGTGCTCCCACTGGCCGTTGATCCTGTCCTGCGTATGCTCGGCGGAAATGGTCTTCACCAGGCATTCGGCGGCAAGCCCCAGGCTATTGCTATTGGCACGTTTGAGGACATCCTTGAGGGGAGTTTCGATCGTCAGAAGCGATCGAAGGGACGTATCATTCTTGACGTACTTCTGCAGAAGCTGCCCGCGGACCGCGATGCCGCTGCTGTTCAGATAGCCGCACAGCATGGATGCGAACAGGCCCGCGGGGTTTTCGATAGCGACGTCAAAACCGGCCGGCCGATTCAACTTGCCTTTGAGGGTCAGGTGATTGGGCGTTGCATTGCGATAGGCGCCGATGGCGCTGTCGCCCTTGGAGATGACCTTGATTTGGTTTACGAGCCGAACATAGTCATTGGCCGGCGTCATATCGATCAGCGCGGAATTGCCCTTACGCGCGGCGTTTATGTGAATGCAATTGTCGTAAAAGTTCAGGCCGCTGACCTCGCAGGCGTACCACTGATTGAGCTGGTCCCTGGGCCAGGAGGGGTGCACGCGAACATTGTCGAAGAAGGACGTATCCACGATGAGATTGTCGATCTGCGATACGCCGGCGTCTTTGAGGGCCCTGGCAATGCGGTCCACTACTGCAGCAGCCGCCTGGGCGGGCGCGGTATCCGCTGCCGGATCCCCCAGGAGCGGGTCGCCGCCGCCGATGACCACCAGGTCGTTTCCGAGCAAAGCGATCTGCGTTTTGAAAATGTAATCGCCGCCGAGATAGTGGACCGCCGCCGCGGTTGTCACCAGCTTCATGTTCGAAGCGGGGATCTTCAGCTCGTCGGAACTGAGACGATAGCAGGTCTTGCCCGTCGCCGCATCCACCGCAAGGATGGAAAAGCGGGCCTTGGTCTGTTTGTGTTTCTTGAGCAGATCCCCGAAGGTATCGCCGCGCGCCAGCGACGCAAGGAATCCTGCCGCGATCAAAAGACAACAGCGCTGTAGGGTTTGTGTTTTCATGGGGCCCGCTTTTATCACAAAGCGCGCGTGATTTCAAGCGGGTTCTCGACAAAAATCAGCTTATCGCGCGGTGTGAAAAACCAGCGCGGGATCAAGTATGGGAAACTCGATGCAGGTCAACGACAGAAAATGCCCCAAATGCTCAATCGCTTCCATGAATGAACTGTAATCGGAAGGCTTGACCACATAAAATGAACAGCCGATCTCGTAACAATGCTCGACCTCCTGCGGGTTATTGGTCGTGGTCAGCATAATGACGGGCATTTTCTTTAATCCGGGGTCCTGCCGGAGGATCGAAAGGACTTCGATGCCGTTCATCCCCGGCATTTTGATATCGAGCAGGAGAAGATATTTTCCTTTTACAAATGTTTCTCCGGAGGGTGACTGGCTCTTTAAAAACTCGAGGAGCTGCTGACCGTCGGGAAAACGGATAATCTCAGCGTCCACGCACGTGCGCCAAAGGTTTTTCTTGACTAGTGCAAAATGCCCTCGATCGTCTTCGGCAACCAGGATGATCAGATTACTCGCTGTTTCGGCTTCCATGATACTATTTATTCACCACAGGGACTTCAATGATCGAAAGAAAGTGCCCGATCCGGTTCATCGCTTCCACAAATTTTTCATATTCGACAGGCTTAACGACATACATATTGCATCCAAGCTCCTGGCAGCGGTCCACCGCGTGCCTGTCTCCGGCGGTCGTAAGAACAATTACGGGAATCTTCCGCAGAAGTTCATCGCCTTTCATAAAAGCCAGCACGTCGAAGCCATCGACCTTGGGCATGCGTATGTCCAGGATCATCAAACAGGGGCGCTTGGCTTTGGGATCGGATGCATTTTTGAGTTCAGCGAGCAGGTCCATTGCTTCCTGTCCGTCCTTGAGACGAATGATCTTGTTGGTGATGCCGGTGCGGATGAGATTCCGCTCAATCAGCGCGAAATGCCCATCATCATCTTCAGCGATAAGAATGATCGTGTCATCCCTCATAACGGCTCCTTTTATTCCATCTCGCCTTCAAAATGCCTTCCCAGATTAATTTTATAAATTATTCTCCAGAATGTCAAAATGAATAAATAGGTAAATTCGTCAGATTTCACTAAGAGAATGCCTGCACTTTGGAAAGAGCGAAATAATGTTGAATCTCTTTGTTGACAGAGACCAAAAGACTGCTATACTTTCCAAAGATGTTTTAAGCAAAACAGAATTTTAACGGCTTCTTTGCCGTGGCGGGCTTCCGGAATGTCTGTGGATGAATGTTCCGGAAGCCTTATTTTTATAAAGTGCGGATTTACAACGACTTACAATGCCCATCAAAGAAGTACAAAAAGGTCTATTTGAAGCTGAAGTCCTCAGCAATCAGCAAATTCGACGGTGTTTTTATCGTCTGAACCTGCAATTTGACGCCCTCGGCAGCCACCTGTTCGAACACGTAATTCCCGGGCAGTTTTTGGAGCTTGATTTAAGCCTTTTGCCGCTTCCACCGGCGGCCGGCATCCCGGAAGAACTGCAAGAGACGGCAGCGCGGCCCATTCTCTTGCGGAGGCCGTTCAGCTTTTCGGACGTGGTTGTAAGCCACAACAAATCAGGGACTTATGTCAAAGTTGAAATAATCTACTGCGTGCTTGGTCCGGCGACGGTCCGCATGACAAGCCTGAGAGCCAGGGATCGCATTAACGTGCTTGGGCCCCTTGGCAACGGGTTTTCAATTCCGGAGAATCTGTCTATGGCCATTCTGGCCGCAGGCGGCATGGGGTCGCCGCCGATATTGCACCTGGCAAGCTACCTGAAACAGCATCACCCTGCCGCACAGGTCATAAGTTTCGTAGGGGCAAGGACTTGCGAGGATTTGCCTTTTACCATCCGCATTGGCAACATCAAGGGGCTGGCACTGGAGGAGTTTGAAATGCTGCAGGTGCCCTCTCAAATATCGACGGATGATGGATCGGCTGGATTTCGCGGGTTTCTGACGGATAATCTGCGTCGGTGGCTGGGAGCGAATAAGATAAACTCTGATTCTGCCGTTATTTACGCATGTGGACCCGAGGCAATGCTTGCCGCGACGGCAAAACTGGCCGACGATTTCTCGCTTGCCTGCCAGGTCAGCATGGAGAGAATGATGGCCTGCGGCATCGGCTTATGTCAAAGCTGTGCGGTCGAGGTGCGAAACGCCGAGCAGTCGCAATACCGCTTGTGCTGCAAAGATGGACCGGTTTTCGATGCGAAGAAAGTGGTTTTTCTAACCCAATGATGCAAGAAGATGTCAATCTGAAAGTTGATTTCGCGGGACTTGCGATGGCAGCGCCCGTGATGACTGCCTCCGGCACGTGCGGCTACGCCGAAGAACTGACGGAATTCATGGACGTTTCACAGCTTGGGGGCATCATTACCAAGAGCGTTACGCTGAAGCCGCGCAAGGGCAATCCGACGCCGCGTATCGTCGAAACCGATAGCGGGATGCTCAATGCCATCGGCCTGGCCAATATTGGACTGGACCGCTTCATCAATGAGAAGATCCCCCTGCTGGAACGTCTGAATACGAAGATCTTTGTGAACCTGGCGGGGCAAACGATTGACGAGTACACGGCGGTGGCACAGCGGCTGTCGCAGGAGAAGGCGATCGACGGGTTTGAACTGAACATCAGTTGTCCCAACGTCAAAGAAGGCGGCATCATGTTCGGGACCGACCCGGTGCAGATCGGCAAAATCACCTCGGCCGTCAAGAAGGTCAGCGGCAGCAAGAAGCTGATGGTCAAACTGACGCCGTCGATAACGGACATCAGCGTGGCCGCAAGAGCCGCCATTGAGGCAGGCGCCGATGCGCTGAGCCTGATCAACACGTTTACGGCAATGGTGGTGAATATCGAAAAACGAAGGCCGGTACTGGCCAACCGCACAGGAGGCCTCAGCGGCCCGGCCATTAAACCGATCGCCGTCTATATGGTCAACAAGGTGTACCAGGATGCGGCCAAGCATGCCCATATTCCGATTTTGGGGATGGGAGGGATTAGAACGGCCGCCGACGCGCTGGAATTTATCATTGCCGGCGCAAGCGCGGTAGCAATTGGAACGGCGACGTTCATGTACCCGGATACAGCAATCAAAGTCATCGCGGGCCTTCGTCATTATTGTCTGCGACACGGTATTTTGAATATTGACGAGTTGATCGGCACCTTGCATTAACCGCGTTGCGGGGGTATAATTCCAAGCGGTTTTAGATCAAGATGCCGGCTGGAAGCCGGCGGTACCAGGATACGAACTGGAAGCCGGCGGTATCAGCCAATTGGCAGGACTCCAATGGGACATGCGGATTATTTGAAATTGCTGATGGATTATTTTCCAACGGCCGTGCATACGGGGCATTGCCTGGTTTTTATCAGCGAGCATTGGCGCGTTGAGCTGCGGGAGCACAACAATCCCTCGTTCGGGCAAAAAGGCCCCAATCCGCCGGTCATCCGCGTGAAGATCTTTAAGAAGGCGCTCAGCGGCGAGTTCCTGGGCGGACACTACGAGGATTTTCAGATCGAGAACATCAATGTGCTGGCCCAGCAGATCGAACGGTACGTTCAGAACGCGGTCGGCCAGAACATTCGTGAGAATGTGTGATCGATGCCGGAAGCGCTGCATTATACGAGCAAGGATAATGGTATCGTGATCACGGTCAAAGTGGTCCCGGGCAGCAGCCGGTCCGAGGTGGTGGGCTTGCACGGCGGCATGCTGAAGGTCAAGGTGGCGGCGGCGCCAGAGAAAGGCAAGGCGAATAAGGCGCTTGTGGAGTTTTTGGCCAAGGCGCTGCACCTTAAGAAAACGGACCTGGAGATCACCGCCGGACATACGGCCAGCGTCAAACAGGTCTTCCTGGCAGGAGCATCCGTCGATGCGATCGAGGCAATCTGCAAAAACAAGTGAAGGGTGCCGGCGGCTGCCGGCGGCCGCCCTGCTGCTGTCGCTTGGCGCGGCTTGCCTGGGGGCGGGCCTGGCCAATAGAGACAAGCAGGGCCTGCGGTCGTACACGATCGAGGGCGTGCTGCGGCTCCCGGATGAAGAGATCGATATCGGCACGGCGGCGCTGATCCTCAGCCGCGAATGGGGCACCACGAAGACCACGCACGTTTACCGCGCCAAGATCGACGAATACGCCGAAGCAATTCTTGAACGAATCCGCAACAAGCATATGCAGCCGGATTACCGGGCTATCGAGATCGTCAACGAATATCTTTTTGAGGAGCAGAAATTCACCTCCGTCGATAATGCCGAAAATCCCAACGACTTATTCCTTCACACGGTGCTCGAAAAGAAGAAGGGCTATTGTTTGAGCCTTTCGGTGCTGTACCTGGCCGTCTGCGAACGGCTGGGAATGCCGGTGTATGGGGTGGTGGTGCCGAGCCATTTCTTCGTGCGCTATGACGACGGGTCGCGCAAGTACAATATCGAAACCACCAGCAAGGGCGCGATCGTCGGCGACGATTACTACATTGAGAAGTTCCGGCCGCCGCTGCGCGATACGGGCCTGTACATGAAGAATCTCACGCCGCGGCAGACGCTGGGCTGCTTCTTTAATAACCTGGGCAACAGCTACATGGAGACAGGCGACACCGAAAAGGCGTTCGAGGTCCTGCAGCGAGCAGTCGAGATCAACCCGCTGCTGTCCGAGGCGAATATGAACCTGGGCAATATTTACCTGCAGAAGAATATGCCGCTGCAGGCCATCCGGCAATATCGGAACGCGCTGGATATTCTGGGCGATGACGCCAAGATAATGAACAACATAGGATCGGCCTATATGCAGATGAAGGATTATCTCAGGGCCGAATCATGCTACCGGGTCGCCATGGGGCTTGACCCTGAATATGGCGACGCGCGGCGAAACCTGGCGCAGACGCTGCAGGCCCAGGGCGAAGTTCAGGAGGCGGTCAGCCTGCTGCGGGCGGCGGTCGTGCTCGAGCCGAAGAACGCGGAAAACGCCGCGATGCTGGGAATACTGTACCGCGAATTGAAGGAGTACCCGGACGCTCAGAAGTACCTGTTAAAGGCGCTTGACCTTTCGCCGCAGCATTCGCAGGCACGGTTGGCGCTTGGGTTTCTATACCTGGATAAGGGGCGTTTTGAGCCGGCGATCGACGCGTTCCAGGCAGCGCTGGCTTATGATAGGACCCTGGCGGCGGCCTGGTTCGGACTCGGGCAGGCTTACAACGCGCAGGGACAGGAAGAGGAACAGATCCAGGCCTACGAGCAGGCGATCGCATTTGACCCGTCAATGGCGGCGGCTTACCAGAACCTGGGCAACGCTTATCTTCGGCAGGAGCGCGTCAGCGAAGCGATCGCGCTGTACCGCAGAGGGCTGGCCGCCGAACCGCTGAATACCGGGCTGCGTTACAACCTGGCGGCGGCGCTAGCCAAGACCGAGATGCATGACGAGGCGCTCATTGAGTACCTGGAGATCATGCGGCAGGACCCCCGGGACGCCAAGGCCTGTAACGGGGCGGCGATCTCGTACTATTTTTTAAAACAATATGACAGCGCAAAATTGTATGCGCTCAAAGCGAAAGAACTTGGGTTTGATGTGCAGCAGGTATTACTTGATTTGAAATAGGAGAAAAACATGGCAAAAGGATTGAAGAAAATTGTGACCGTCGCAGCCGCAATCGTTTTAGTTTTGATCATAGCGGTCCTGGTGTTCGTGAACGTGTACGGCGACCGGGCCATCAAGGCGGGCGTCCAGATCGCCGGCGAAAAGGCGCTGAAGGTTCCTGTTCGGGTAGAGGACCTGTCGCTGGCGATCCTGGCGGGCAAGCTGAACATGGAAGGGCTGGTCGTGAATAATCCCGAAGGCTATCAGCACCCGACGTTCCTGGAGGCCGGACACACGTATGTGGCTCTGAATACAAAAACCCTGCTGAGCGATACGATCGAAATCGACCAGATCAAACTGGAAGGCATCCAAGTCGTGCTCGAGCAGAAAGGATTAACGAATAATCTCAAGGAATTGCTGAGCAACCTGCCAAAATCGGACACGCCGCCGACCGAAACCGAAAAGACCAAGAAGAACGTGGTGGTCAAGGACCTGGAAGTCAAAGATGTTCACGTCAAGATCTCGCTGCTGCCGGCCATGCAGCGAGCCACGACGCTGTCGCTCGATCTGGCGCCGATCCACATGACGAATCTGGGCGAGAATGGTAAGATGGACACGGCCATTCTGGTCAAGGAAGTGATTACGGCGATCGCCGTGGGCATCGCCGAGCAAGGCAAGGGACTGATCCCCACGGACATGCTGGATTCGTTCTCCGGCGAACTGCAAACGCTGCTCAAGGGCGGACAGGAAACGCTCAAGAACCTCGGGGAAGCAGGCAAAGGTTTGCTGGATTCGGGCAAGAACATCGGCCAAGAGGCTACAGGGCTGCTCAAGGGCCTGGTTCCCAAAAAGAAAGAAGAGTGACAATGGCCAAGGTCCTGGTCGCGGTCAGCGGAGGCGTGGACAGCTCGACAACGGCAGCGGTTTTGCAGCAGAGAGGTTTCGAATGCCTCGGGCTGTTCATGGTTACGCACGACCGCGCGGACAAGGCGCAGCAGGACGCCGAGGCGGTCTGCCGGCACCTGGGGGTCCCGCTGCTGATCGCCGACGTGCGGCGCGAATTCGAGCAGGTCATTTCATACTTTGTGTGCGAGTATAAAAGCGGCCGCACCCCGAATCCCTGCGTGTACTGCAATCGGTTCATTAAATTTGGCCGGCTGTGGGAGATCGCGCAGGAAAATCATTGCCAGTTCATTGCTACGGGGCACTATGCCCGCATCCGCCAGGTCAACGGGACGGCTTGCCTATACGAGGCCGATGACACTGCAAAGGACCAGTCGTATGTGCTCTCGATGGTCCGGCGCCAGATGCTTGGGCATATCCTGCTGCCGATGGCGGAGTTGACCAAACCCGAAACGCGAAAGCTGGCCGGACAATTCGGCCTGCCGACGGAGCACAAGGAGGACTCGCAGGAGATCTGCTTTATCCCGGATAACGATTACACGGCCATGCTGGAACAATGGTGTCCCGGGATCCTGCAAAAAGGCAAGATCGTCGACACCGAGGGACGCGAACTGGGCGAGCATGAAGGCATCAGCAAGTTTACCATCGGGCAGCGTCGCGGACTGCGCGTGGCGATGGGCCGGCCGATGTACGTGGTGCGGATCGACGCCGAAACCAATACGGTCGTGCTTGGACGCAAAGAGGATGTGATGAGCCGCGGCCTGGTCGCCGAGCAGTTTAACTGGCTGATCGATCCGCCCCGGGAGGCGTTTGAGGCGGTTGTGAAGGTCCGCTACAATCACAAGGGCGACGCGGCGAAGGTTTATCCCTTGCCCGAGACGGGTGAGGTGCGCATCGTATTTGAACGTCCGCTTTCGGCCGTGACGCCGGGACAGGCGGCAGTGGTTTATCTGTCGCGTTCAGACGGCCGGCAGATTGCCGGCGGCGGCTGGATACGCCAGTCCATCAAGGAGCCATGATGTATCAAGAGCAAAGAGCGGCCAGCGGATTGATCATTCACCCCGGTGCGGCGGGCGATTGCCTGCTCACCCTGCCGCTTGCGGCCTACATGAAGAGGATGCTGAAACTGGAGCACATCGACTTTATGGGCCGGATGGATTATATTGAATTTTACCCGGGCCGCACCTGCGTGGATCGCGTACGCTCGCTGGAGAGCATTCAGTTCCACAGGTTCTTCGAGGACGACGCAACCTTCACGCTGGAAGATCATGACCGGCTGATGCTGGCGTTCGAAGGATATGAACAGATCGTCAGCTTCCTGGGGCACGGGCATGCGCACTTTGAAAAGAACCTGGTGTTTGCGGTCAATTGTACGCATGCGGCCGAGGTGATGACGTTTCCGCTGGTGCCGCCGGCGGACGACGGGCGGCATGTTTGTGAGTTTTATCAGGCGCGTTTTCAGCGGGAGCAGGGACTGGAAGAACCGCCGCTGTCGCCCAGCCAGACGGTATGGCCGCTGGGGGGCGACTGGGCCGCGGGCGAGGACCTGCTGGAGCAGGCCGAGATCCGAGCCGGCCGTCCTCTGGTGATCATTCAGCCGGGCAGCGGGGCGCCCGAGAAGTGCTGGCATTTGCAGAACTTTATTGAGTTGGCGACCGCGCTGAAGAGCTGCCGTTTTCGGCCGGTGTTTCTGCTGGGGCCCGTTGAGCAGGAGCGATTCGGGCCCCAGGATATGAAGGCGCTTTCCGAATGGCCGCTTCTGAGCGGCCTGTCATTGACCAGCGTCCTGCAGGTGTTGACACAGGCGGAGCTTTATGTCGGAAACGACAGCGGGATCAGTCATCTGGCGGCGGCGATGGCACGGCCAACGATCGCACTGTTCGGGCCTGCCGGCAATCCGGCACGTTACCGTCCGCTCGGAAGCCATGTGACGGTCCTGCAGCCGGCGGCGGAAAGCTTTGAAAAACCCTCGGCCCCCGAGAGCGAGAAGGTGATCGAGGCCGTTCTGACGCGACTGTAAATCGTCAAATGAGATTTGACGCCGGAAGTGAAATTACTATAATGACATCCAAGATTGAACAGGATACAAATGCCTCAGAAAACACTGAAAGAAATCGCTCAGCTTGTCGGCGGACGGGTTATCGGGGACGAACGGACCGTCGTGGATTCCGCATCGACGTTGTCGGCGGCGCAGGCGGGCCAAATCACGTTCCTCAGCAATCCCAAGTACACGGCCCAGGTCGAGACAACGGCCGCGACAGCGGTGTTTGTCTCACAGGAGACAAAGACGGCCGCCTGCCAGGTCGTCGTGGAGGATCCCTACTACGCGTTTATGCAGACGGTGGTCCTGCTGCACGGGCACAGACAGCACCCGCAGACGGGCGTTAGCGAGAAGGCGTATATCGCCGCATCTGCAAAGATCGGGGCCAACTGCAACGTGCACCCGTTCGCGACTATCCACGAGAACGCGGTGGTCGGCAGCAATTGCCAGGTTTATTCCGGCGTGTTTATCGGGCCCGATGTAATAGTCGGCAATGACTGCATCTTCTACCCGAACGCGGTGCTCTACGACGGCTGCAAGGTCGGCGACCGTGTGATCGTTCAATCGAATGCCTCGGTCGGACAGGATGGGTTCGGTTTTGCCACGCACAAGGGAGAGCATCATAAGATCCCGCAGATCGGGATCGTGGAACTGGAGGACGATGTCGAGATCGGCGCCAATTGCATCGTGGAGCGAGGGACGCTGGACAATACGGTCATCGGCAAGGGCACGAAGATCGGCGACTCGGTGGTGATCGGACACGGTACGAAGATCGGCCCGCACTGCCTGCTGGTGCCGCAGGCAGGCATCGCCGGTTCGGTCGAGATGGGGCATCATTGCGTGATCGGCGGACAGGCGGGGCTGGTGGGTCATATCAAGATCGGCAGCATGGTCAAGATCGGCGCGCAGGCCGCCGTGATCAATGATGTGCCTGACGGCGCGACGATCCTAGGCGCTCCGGCGATCGACGCCAATAAGGCCAAACGCGCTTATTCGCTGATTGAAACGCTGCCGGAGATGCGGAAGAAACTCAAGATGCTTGACAAGCAGATCCAGCGGCTCACGATCGCCCAAGAAGAAGAATAATGGATTCGCCAAATGTAGTCGGATTGATCGCCGGGCAGGGACGGCTGCCGTTCATGGTCGCCGACGGCGCGCGGCGGGCGGGGCTCAAGGTGGTGTGCGTAGGATTGACCGACAGCGTGGAGCCTGCGCTGGCCGAGCACGTCGACGTGTTTTTTTACGGCGCGATCGCTCGCCCCGGCGGCTGGATGCGCAAGCTTCGCGGGCATGGAGTCCGCGAAACGATCATGGTCGGCCGGGTGGCCAAAAAGAGGATCTACACGCCATGGCGGATCCTGAAGTATCTGCCGGACTGGCGTGCGCTGAGGATCTGGTACTGGCGGCTGCGAAAGAAAGATAAGCGAAACGATACGCTGCTGCGGGCCATCGCCGATGAGTTTGCAAGCGGAGGGATTATCCTGGACGATTCGACAAAATACTGCCAAGAACACCTGGCCGACCGCGGCGTGATGACGCGGCGGCAGCCGCCGGCGTCGGCACTGAAAGACATCCGATTCGGCTGGGACCTGCTCAAGAAGATCGGCGACTTGGATATTGGCCAGGCGATCGCGGTACGGGAACGCGAGATCATTGCCGTTGAGGCCATTGAAGGCACGGCCCGCATGATCGAGCGAGCGGGCCAGCTCTGCAAGAAAGGCGGCTGGACGCTGCTGAAGGCCCCGCGGGCCCATCACGATATGCGTTTCGATGTGCCCTGCATCGGGCAGGATACGATCGAAAGCCTTAAAAAGCACGGCGCCGCCTGCGTAGCCGTTGAAGCAGGCAAAACCATCCTCATCGACAAACCCCAGACGCTAGCGCTGGCTGACAAACTGGGCATCGCCGTTGTGGGCTATTAGATTCTAATGAGCTGTCGCAGTTGTATTCGTCTTATGCTTCTTTCGGCCCGCGAACGGACATGCGAATGGTCTTTTCGATCTCCAAAGCGACAAAGACAATGCTGCCGGCGCCAATACAGATCGCCATGTCCAAAAGATTCAAAGGCTGGGTCCGCAGGAACTGCTGCAGGAACGGCGAGTAGATCGCAAATAACTGAAGGATGACGGTCAAGGCGACCATCGAGATCAGCGTACGGTTCGAGAAGATGCCGATGCGGATCAGGAGGTCCGTCGATGAGCGCACGGAAAGGACCTGCCACGCCTGTGCGAAAGCGATCGCGGCAAAGATCATTGTCTGCCACTTCTCGCTGCCGGCACGCAAATAGAGGCCGCCCAGCAGCAGCGAGACCAAACCGATCAGCAGGCCGGTGACGGTAACCTGCAGCCAGCCGCCGCGGGCAAAGATGTTTTCCTTTGGATCGATGGGCGACCGCACCATGACGTTGCCTTCGCTGCTTTCGAGGCCCAGGCCCAGGCCGAGCAGCCCGTCCGTCAGCAGGTTAAGCCACAATAATTGCAGCGGGATCAAGGGCAGCGATTCCCCCATCAGGGGGCCTGCCAGCATGACGATGACCTTACCGATATTTCCGCCGACGGAGAACTTGACAAATTTCTTGATGTTGTCGTAGATGATCCGCCCTTCCTGGACGGCGTTGACAATGGAGGCGAAATTGTCATCGGTGAGCACGATATCGGAGGCGTCTTTGCTGACGTCCGTGCCGGTAATGCCCATGGCCACGCCGATGTTGGCCTTCTTGAGGGCGGGGGCATCGTTGACGCCGTCGCCGGTCATCGCCACGATGTGGCCGTTTTCCTGCAGGGCATCGACGATCTTGAGTTTATGCTCCGGCGAAACGCGGGCATAGATCGAGACATCGTTGACAAAGGTTTTCAACTCGTCGGCGGAGATCTTTTCAAGCTCGCTGCCGGTCAGGACCCTGCCCTGGCCGAGCATGCCCAACTCGGAGGCGATGTATTTGGCGGTCAGCGGGTGGTCGCCGGTGATCATCACCGTGCGAATGCCGGCGTCTTTGCATATTTGGACCGATTGCTTAACCTCCGGGCGCGGCGGATCAACCATCCCGAGCGAGCCGACATAGGTCAGGTTTCGCTCAAATCGCTCCATGTCGTGCGGGTCGATTTTGTCGGCGGTCGAGAACGCCACGCCGATGACGCGAATGCCTTTGGCGGCCAGCCGTTCATTGGAGTTGAGAATGGATTTTTTGATCTCGGGGTCCAAAGCAACGACCTTATTGTGAATCAGGACCTTATCGGAGATCTCCAAAAGACCATCGACCGAACCCTTGGTCAGTGAGACATAGAGGACATCGTCGAGAAACGGAAACAGGCTCTGGCGATCCTCTGGCGCAAGCTGGTGAATAGTCGTCATTCTCTTGCGGTTGGAGTCAAAGGGGATCTCGGCCGCGCGCGGCCATTTATGTTCGAGCTGGTCTTTATCGAGGCCCAATTCCTGCGCCGCCGCGACCATGGCCGTTTCCGTTGGATCGCCGATCAAGATGGATTTCTTTTCGCTCTGCGAGAGCTTGGTATCATTGCACAAGGCCGAGGCCATGACCGTAAACAAGCTGCCGCTTTTCAGTTCTTCGGAAAGGTTGACGATCTGGTTATCGCTGACCTGGAACTGGACCAGTTCGGAAACGACGTTCAGGTGCACCACGGACATCCTGTTCTGTGTCAGCGTGCCGGTCTTATCGGAGCAGATGACCGTTACCGACCCGAGCGTTTCGACAGCGGGCAGCTTTCGGATGAGCGCATGGCGCTGGAGCATCCGATGCGATCCGATGGCCAGGGTGATGGTGACGACCGCCGGAAGCCCTTCGGGAATAACCGCCACGGCCACGCTGATGCCGGCCAGTAAAAGCTGCGTGAGCGATTCGCCGCGGAGCAGACCGATGACGATAATCAGCAGCGATATCGCGATGCCGATGACCGCCAGAATCTTGCCGAGGTAATCGAGTCTCTTCTGCAGAGGCGTCAGTTGCTGGCCGACGCCCTGGATAATGGAGGCGATCTTGCCCAGTTCGGTGCGCATCCCGGTTTCGGTCACGACCGCCTCGGCGCGGCCCATCGTAACGACCGTACCCATGTAGGCCATGTTCGTCCGGTCGCCCAGCGGCGTATCGGCCGCCTCCAGCGCGGACGCATTCTTATCGTCGGGCTCCGCTTCTCCCGTGAGCGCCGATTCCTGGATCTTCAGGTTGCTGGTCCCGATCAGCCGGCAGTCAGCCGGAACGATGTTGCCGGTCTCCAGAAAAATAATATCGCCGCGCACCAACTGCTTGACCGATATTTCGCGGGTATGCCCGCCGCGCTTGACCCGCACGAACGGCACCGCCATCTTCTTTAGCGCGGCCATCGCTTTTTCGGCGCGGTAGTCCTGAACGAAACCGAGCACGGCGAACAGGATAACAATCGCCAGAATGGCGACCGAGTCGCGCACCGAACCCAGGGCGATCGAAATGACCGAGGCCACGATCAAAATGATCTCCATCGTGGAGGTGATCTGTTCGAGGAAGATCTTCAGCGCCTTTCTTTGGCGTTGTTCGACCAATTCATTTGGACCCTCAGATTCGAGCTTCTCCCGCGCCTGCGCGTCGGTGAGACCTTCCTTTGCGCTGCCCTGCCCCGTGAGAGCTTCCTGTACGTTCAGGCAATACCAGGGTTTGATTTCGTTTGCCATAATCCATTCGTTCTACTGTTGCTTAAGGCCGCTCGTTTACTCCGCGCGGCAGCATCTTCTTTCCGTGCGTAAATAGCCTGCGATTGTAATAAGCGGCATTCAATATTACAAGAACGAGTTGGAGGATCTTCATACACGACCTGCTTTCACCTGTTAATATAAGAGAATCCCTTAGGTCAATTCGGTACACCGCTCATAGCGGCGCAGTTGACATGGGCGTATATTTCGTATGTTGTAACACTTGCAAGATTGGGTGTTCCAAAAACGAAAGAAGGCGGCAGAGTGAGCTTAAATATGAATAATATAATCGTAAGGATAAGACAGACCTGAACTTATAAACTACACATACCTCCATACCCATTCTCCTGAAAGCAAGAGCTTTTCACCCCAAAGCTCTTGCTTTACCTTTTATAGGATTACACCGTTTTACGGTTCAACTAAGAGGTTCCCTTAAAAACAAGCTGCTGCTGCGGGCGTAAGGTCAGCAAAGGCAGGCACAGATGGACACATCGAAAATCAAGGTGGGCATAGCGGGCTGGTCGTACGCGGATTGGCGCGGGATCGTTTACCCCAATTCGCGGACGGATATGCTTTCGTATGCGGCGCAGTTTATCGATGCCGTCGAGATCAACAGCACGTTTTATCGCCCTGCCATGGCGGAGGACAGCCGCACGTGGCTGCGGCGAACACAATCCTATCCGGATTTTTTCTTTACGGCCAAGCTGCACCAGGATTTCACGCACGGCGGGATATTTGACGATGCGTTCATCAATGCGTTCAAAGAGGGCCTTACCCCCCTGCTGGAAGCCGGCAAACTGCGGCATCTGCTGGCGCAGTTTCGATTCGATTTTGATGACCGGCCGGATCATCGTGCGCGGCTCGAAAACATTGTTGAACTGTTTGGCGAACTATGCCCTTTGATCGTCGAGGTGCGTCACCATTCGTGGCAGCAGCCGGACAGTGCCGCATTTCTGCAAGCCCTGGAGGTTGGCGTCTGCGATCGCGACTGGCCGGTCGGGCGCGATTCGTATAATCCTAAACGACTTGAGCCGATCGGCCACTATGGATATTTCCGGATGCATGGCCGCAACCGGGATCAATGGCCGAGGCTCTCCGGCGAGCAAACGTACGACTATTTCTATCCGCCACACGAGCTTGAGGAAATCCTGCAGAAGATCGAGACACTGGCCGAAAAATGCCGGACGTACACACTGATCGCTAACAATCATTACCGCGGCGCCGAACTTGCCAACGCGATTCAGCTCAAGGCCATGCTCACGGGCAATAAACAGCGTTTCCCGGAGGGGCTGCTGGTGCAATACCCGGATCTGATGGAGTATGCCTCCAACGCGATCTTGTTTCGATGAAAGTAAGGAATTGTCAAATGGCCGTGGAGAGGTTAGCCGAAAATCCAATCCTCACACCAAAGGATGTCCCGCCGAGCCGGCCGGACTTTGAGGTCGTCGGGGCGTTTAATCCGGCGGCAGTGCTTTACGGCGATGAAGTGCTGCTGCTTCTGCGCGTGGCCGAGCGTCCGCGAGACAAAAAACCGGATGAGCAGGCTGCGCCGATCCTCAACCCGGATTCAGGCCAGATCGAATACTTCCGCGTCAAGAACGATGACCCGAACATCACGGATATCCCGGACTCCCGTTCGTTCTATTACGAGGGCAAGATGTTCTTGACCAGCATCTCGCATTTGCGGCTGGCTCGAAGCCGCGACGGAATTCATTTTAAGGTTGACCCGAAGCCTGCAGTCTTCCCCAAAGAGAGCTATGAAACCTTTGGGCTGGAAGACCCCCGCATCACGCCGATCGCCGGCATCTGCTATATAAGCTACAAAGTTGTCAGCCAGAACGGGATCTGCACGGGGCTTCTGACGACAAAAGACTTCAAGCGGTACGAAAGACACGGGATAATTTTCTGCCCCGAGAACATTGATGTGGTGCTGTTTCCGGACAAGATCGGCGGCAAGTATTGGGCGCTGACGCGGCCTGTGCCGCGGTACCTGGGTCCGCGCGGGATCTGGATCGCCTCGTCGCCGGATGCCCTGCACTGGGGGCGGCATCAGCCGCTGGTGCTGCCGCGGCCGGAGTTGTTTGACGGCGGCAAGACCGGTGGAGGCTGCGTGCCCATCCGAACACCGCAAGGATGGCTGGAGATCTATCATGGCTCTGACAAAGAGGACCGCTACAGCCTGGCGGCGGCGCTGCTGGATCTTGAGAACCCGACGAGGGTACTGGCGCGGTCGAGCAAGCCGCTGATGGAGCCGGCGGCCGATTACGAGCTTCGGGGTTTTTACGGCAACGTGGTGTTCGCGTGCGGCCATGTGGAAAAAGACGGCCTTCTCTGGATCTATTATGGCGCTGCCGACGAATACACCGCCTGCGCCAGGATGACGCTGGAGGATATCTTCGCGACATTTGAATGAACGCCCCGCTTAACAGCGGGGGTTCGGAATGATCGTTATTTTTTCAGGGTGCCCAGATATTCATTCATGGCGGCAGCGGCGATGCGGCCCTGGCCCATGGCCAGGATGACGGTCGCGGCGCCCAGGACGATGTCGCCGCCGGCATAGACGCCTTCGAGCGAGGTCTTGCAGCGATCGTCAACTACGATGTTGCCCCACTTGTTAAATTCCAGGCCGGGCGTGGTCTGCTGAAGCAGCGGATTTGCGCCATTGCCTATGGCGACAATAACTGTATCGACATCAATGGTGAACTCGCTGCCCTTGATCGGCACGGGCCGACGGCGGCCGGACTCATCCGGTTCGCCCAGTTCGTAGCGAAGGCACTCGATGCCAATCACATTGCTCTTGTCATCACCCAGGATGCGCGTAGGATTTTGCAGCACTCGGAACTGGACGCCTTCTTCCTTGGCATGATGAACCTCTTCGATTCGCGCTGGCATTTCCTTTTCGCTGCGGCGGTAGATGAGATAGACATTTTCGGCGCCCAGGCGAACGGCCATGCGCGCCGCGTCCATGGCCACGTTGCCGCCGCCGAGCACCGCGACGCTTTTGCTGACGGCAATGGGCGTGTCGGCGCCATTGCCGAAGTCGTAGGCTCGCATGAGGTTGGCGCGGGTGAGATATTCATTGGCGCTATAAACGCCGACGAGATGCTCGCCGGGGATATCCATGAACTTGGGCAGGCCTGCGCCCACGCCGATGTAAACGGCGTCGAATCCATCCTCTTCCATGAGCTGACGAATGGTGCGGGTGCGGCCAACGATGAAGTTGCAGACGATCTTGACGCCCATTTTTTCCAGCACTTCAATTTCCTGGCGAACGATCTCCTTTGGAAGACGGAATTCCGGAATTCCATAAACCATTACGCCGCCGGGCTTATGAAAAGCCTCAAAGATGGTCACGTCATGCCCGGCTCTGCGGGTATCGGCCGCCACAACAATGCCGCCGGGGCCGCAGCCGATGATCGCCACTTTTTTGCCGGTGGACGGCGCGACTTTGGGCACTTCGCCCCCCTGCTTCGCCCCCAGGTCGGCCACGAATCGCTCCAGCCGGCCAATCGAGACGCTCAGGTTCACGTCCTTGAACTTCTTGCCGACCGTGCATTTTTCCTGGCACTGAACCTCCTGCGGGCAGACGCGTCCGCAGACCGCCGGAAGCAGCGAGTTTTCCTTGATGATCGACAGGGCCTCCGCAAAGTCGCCCTCAGCGATGGCCGCGATAAAGTCGCGGATGCGAATGCGGACGGGGCAGCCCTCCACGCATGGCGCATTCTTGCACTGCAGGCAGCGCAACGCCTCCATGCGGGCCTGAAACTCAGTAAAGCCTTCGGCGACCTCGTTCATATTCTGACGCCTTCTGACGGCATCCTGCGCCGGCATGTCCTGCGCCGGGATCTCGTAACGGTCCTTTGGCTTCAGTTGGCCTTCTTTATGCTTCTTTATTAATTCTTCAAGTTTTTGAGGATCTGGGGTCACTTTTGTTCACCTATTCAAACGGCTTGCAGAGGCGTTATTTGTGGTTGAGCCCGATGCGGCACGTGTGAGATCTGTATTGTTCATAGGCCTTTTGTTCGAGGGCCTTGTAGGCGTTCATGCGTTTCATCATGGCGTCAAAGTTGACCTGATGGCCATCGAATTCGGGCCCATCGACGCAGACGAATTTGGTCTTGCCGGCGACCTCGACGCGGCAGCCGCCGCACATGCCGGTGCCGTCCACCATGATGGTGTTGAGCGAGACCTGCGTGGGGACCTGGAACTGGCGCGTGACATCGCAGCAGAATTTCATCATGATCGTCGGTCCGATGACCACCGCCAGATCCGGCCTGGCTGCGCGGCCGCAGACTTCTTTTAAAGGCTCAGTCACCAGCGCCTTGCGTCCGTAAGAACCGTCATCGGTAACGACGAGCAGTTCATCGCTGATCGCACGGAAATCATCTTCCAGGATCACCAGTTCTTTTGTGCGGGCGCCAAGAATGGTAATCAGCTTGTTGCCGGCCGTTTTCATGGCCGTGGCGATCGGCAGCAGCGGCGCATTGCCGATGCCGCCGCCGACGCAAACAACGGTGCCGAACTTTTCGACGTGTGTGGGCCGCCCAAGCGGGCCGGCCACGTAACCCATGGCATCCTGCGCGTGCAGGTCAGCCATCTGAGCGGTCGCCTTACCGACCCGCTGAAAAATAAGCCTGATGGTGCCCTTTTGCGGATCGGCTCCGGCGATCGTCAAAGGAATTCGCTCTCCATGGTCCACATTTGGCGAGACGATCACAAATTGCCCCGCTTTTCGCGCTGACGCCACCAATGGAGCAAAAACGTCCATTTGAAAGACGTTTTCGGATAATTGCTTTTTACTTATGATCTTAAAAGTCACGATAATACCTTTGTGCTTGGAAAAAACAGAATTTTACCCATAATTATCTTATATTAGTATAATCTCGTCAATGCAAGCAGGTTCCACAGAAAAGGTAAAAAAGTGTTATTTATCAGCTTTTTGCATGGAAAAAACCCGCATAATGAGCCTTTCCATCGCAATGGGTGCTGTCGTTTGACCGCTTTTGATGCCATAATCGATACGTCCCAACTCCGCCAAAACCGAGCCGATTTGTTCCAGGGACAGGGCGTCGGCCTGGCGCAGGAAATCCTGCTTCTGGTTGTACCGAACGCCGCAGCGATCGGCGGCTGCTGCCGCGGGTGTGCCTTTGGTCACGAGGGCCTTAACTCGGAAGAGCTTGCGAAAATGGTAGCCGAACGCGCCTACGACAGTGTAGTCGGCGTCTTTGTCCGAACTAAACATATTGTCCAGCCGGGAAACGGCGGCTCCCATATCCTGGGCGAGGATCGAATCGATGACCTGGAACGCCCCGAATACGCGGTTGTGCCCGATCAGCGATTCAATGTCCCTGGTCGTGACTGTTTTAGCAGGCGCGACAAAGATGGCCAGTTTGTCCATTTCGCGGCACAGCCGGCCGGGATCGTCGCCCACCAGTTCGACCAGGAGTCCGCTGCATGATGAGTCCAGGCGAATGCCGTACGCCTGCTGGGCATACGAGGCGACATAAGCCGGTAATTGGAACGCTTTGAAATTGCCGACTTCGAGAAGACATCCGGCGGCCTGAACCTTTTTTGAGAAACGCAGACGTTTGTCCCAGCTCGTGACAGTCATGACCAGCACGCCGGAAGGGCTGGGGCTGTCGAGATATTTCTCGAGAGGCCCTGTGTTGTTCTTGATGAACGGCTCGGCATCTTTGATGAGAACCACGCGACGCGACGCCAGGAACGGAACCGTTCGAAGCTCATCGAGCACATCAACCACCTCGACCGTGTCGGCCTTGGGCTCATAGAGAGCCATCGCCTTTTCTTCGGGCGAAAGCAGTTCGTTGATGCACTTATCGCATTGCTGGGCGACAAGAAACGGATCTTCGCCGAAAATAACCAGCAAACCGGGTTGAGGCTGCGTCTTTTTCTGCTTGGCGGCCATGGTTATTGATCTTCAGCGTTATCGCCTTCGCCTGGGGACTGCCCATTGTCATCGCCGGTTGCGTCTTCTTCGACAGGATCCGCTTCGACCTGGCGACCGGCGTCGCTTTCCGGGCGACCGCTGCCGTTGGTCTCTTCAATCACGAGCCGTTCGGCCGCAACGAGCTTATCGCCTTCCTTGAGCGAGATCATGCGGACACCGGCAGTATTGCGCCCGATTTCGCGCACTTCTTCCAGGCCCGTCCGGACGATCATGCCATTGGCGGTGATCATCATCAGTTCGTCATCGTCATGCACAGCTTTGAGCGCGACGACCTTGCCGTTGCGATCCGTGGTTTTGATATTGATCAGACCGATGCCGCCGCGGCTTTGCGTACGGTATTCCTCGAGCGCGCTGCGTTTGCCGTAGCCTTTCTCGCAGACCGTCAGCAGTGAGGCATCTTTTTCGACAATGACCATGCCGACAACCTGGTCGTCGCCGCGGAGGCTGATACCGCGAACGCCCCGACTGACCCGCCCCATCGAACGCACGTCGTCCTCGTTGAAGCGGATGGACATGCCGTTGCGTGTGCCGAGGATCACCTCGTCCTTACCGCTGGTGATGGCCACGCCGATGAGCCGGTCATCGTCATCCAAATTGATGGCGATGACGCCGTTGCTGCGCGGGTTGCCATAGGCGCTGAGCACGGTCTTCTTGACAACGCCGTTCTTCGTGGCCATGAAGAGCTGACGCTCGTCGAAGTTTCGAACGTTGATAATGGAGGTCACGTGCTCGTCCTTATCGAGATTGAGCAGGTTGACCAGGTTTCGGCCCTTGCTCTGACGCGACATCTCGGGCACGTTATAAACCTTGAGCCAGTGGCAGATGCCGCGGCTGGTAAAGAACAGCAGGTAATCATGCGTCGAGGCGACGAACAGGTGCTGCAGAAAGTCGCCTTCCTTGGTATCGGAGCCGATGACGCCCTTGCCGCCGCGGCCCTGCTTGCGGTAGGTGTCCACCGGCATGCGTTTGGCGTAGCCGCCGTGCGTAATCGTCACGAGCGTCTCTTCCTCGGCGATGAGGTCCTCCATATCGAGCGTGTCGGCCTCGTTCATCATGATCTCGGTGCGGCGGCCGCCTTTGTACTTTTCCTTGATCTCGTAAATGTCCTCGCGGATGACGTCGAGCTGCAAGTCGCGGCTGGCCAGCAAGGCCTCGAAGCCGGCGATCTTTTCGGCCACTTCGGCGTATTCGCGGGCGAGCTTTTCGATCTCCAGGCCGGTGAGCCGCTGGAGCTGCATCGTAAGGATGGCATCGGCCTGCGGCCCGGAGAGGAAATGGTCCGCCTGCGTTCGCGTGCGGATGAACTCGGCCGGAAGCAACTGTTTAAGCGTCTCCGTCTCGGTCAGCCGGAGCGGCTTTTTCATCAGGTTCACTTTGGCCGTCGGCGCATCCGGCGAGGCCTTGACCAGATTGATGATCTCATCGATGTCGCTGACCGCCAGGATCAATCCTTCCAGTATGTGAGCGCGGTTGCGATAGCGGCGGAGCAGGTGCCTGGTGCGGCGGCGAATCACCGTCAGACGATGGTTGATGTACAGCCGAAGCATCTGCTTGATATTCAGCGTCTCGGGCCGGTTATTGACCAGGGCCACGTTATTGACCGCAAACGTCGTCTGAAGCGGCGTGAAACGGTAGAGCTTGTTCATGACGACCGCGCTATCGGCATCTTTCTTCAATTCAATGACGATGCGCAGACCCTTGCGGTCCGATTCGTCGCGAAGGTCGGCGATCTCGTCGATCTGGCCGTTGTGCACGCATTCGGCGATCTTGGCGACGATGTTGGACTTCACGACCATGTACGGGATCTCGGTGATGATGATGCTGTCCCTGCCGCGTTTGCTGGTTTCGACATTGTACTTGCAGCGGACCCGCAAGTGTCCCCTGCCGGTGACGTAGGCGTCCATGATGCCCTTGCGGCCGCAAATGATGCCGCCAGTGGGAAAATCGGGCCCGGGCAAGCGTTCCATGATGTCCTTGAAGCCGCATTCGGGATCCTCGATCATTAAGAGCAGCGCATCGCACACCTCACCAACGTTGTGCGGCGCGATATTGGTCGCCATGCCCACGGCGATGCCGCTGGCGCCATTGACAAGAAGATTGGGGAACTTGGAGGGCAGGACGCGCGGCTCCTGCCGCGTTTCATCATAGTTGGGAACAAAGTCAACCGTGTCCAGTTTCAGATCTTCCAGCATATCCATCGCCGCCTGGGTCATGCGGGCCTCGGTGTACCGCATGGCCGCCGGGGGGTCGGCGTCGATGCTGCCGAAATTGCCCTGCGGATCGACCAGTGTCACGCGCATATTCCAATCCTGCGCCAGCCGCACCAGCGTGCCGTAGGTCGCCTGATCGCCGTGCGGGTGATAGTTGCCGCTTGTATCGCCGACGATCTTGGCGCATTTTCTGTGCTTGGAGCGCGGCCCCAGGTTCAGGTCGTTCATGGCCACCAGGATGCGCCGCTGCGAGGGCTTTAGCCCATCGCGGACATCGGGCAATGCGCGGGCAACGATGACGCTCATGGCGTAATTCAGATACGAATTCTTGAGCTCGTCAAGGATCGGCATCTGTTCAAAATGTTCAGACTGATTCGTCGTTTCTTCCATATAAGAATACCCAAAGATAAGTTCTGAGAAAGGGCCGTTGGAGGCCCTCGAAAATTGCTACAAAAAAGAATGATTTATTGTATGCGCCGCCGGTAACATTGTCAAACAATCTTCCTCGTAAAACATAAGAAAAATGCGAATTTTGACGGTTTTCTGCGGGTTTACAGCAGTGATTTGCCGGGTGGGAACGCAAGCGTCGCGTGTGATGCTAATACTCCTCCTGGGAGCCTCCGTAGATGACCTTGAGATTATTAAAATTCGGCACCATGGACGGCAGGCGAGGGGTCAGACAAAAGGCCTGCGACCAGTAGATCATGACGGCTTTTCCCATCATATAGTCCTTCGGCACCACCCCTTTGTCATAGGTGCTGCCGTTGTTGCCGATCCCTTCGATCGACCACATGCGGCTGTCAAGGCTGTTATTGCTGTTGTCGCCGCAGACAAAGAACTGGTCCTTTTTCAGGGTAAAGGGCTTATCCTCGGTCGCGCGCTCGGCGAATCCTTCCCTGCCAAGGTAATAGGTATCCCGATACAGGGCCACGTGACGCAGTTCGGTTTCGCCCTCGGCAAAGATCCTGACGGCCGGCGGCTGCGATTGGACATTGGGCTGGGAAGGCGTCTCGGGATCGCGGGTCAGATCATAAGCGGCCCTCCGGGAGCCCCATCGCAAAATCAACTCCTCATCGACATCCGCAAATTCAAATCGCTCCATTTGGCCGCGTTTTGGCGCCTTTGAAAGCACACGGCGCAATTCCTGGACGGTCCCATCGGGGGCGGTCCTCTCAAAGACCATTGCCCCTTCCTCGTCAACGTATCCCGAATATAGGACGCCGGATTTCTCAAGCGATGCCCCGACGAGGGTCCGCGGTCCCTTGAATGCCGCGTAGAATGAAATCATCAGGTCGCTCACCATGGGCTTGCCGGTATATTCGTTCTCTTCGTTGTAGCTGTAGATGGCCCTAAAATCGTTCGGATTATTCGTTTGATAGATCATGCAGTGCCGTTTGCCCGAATCATCGTTGAGGGTTGAAACATCATTGATCTGCCAGCCGGAACCCTCTTCGTTCACGAAGCCGGCATTCGGCAGCGCGTCGGCTCCGTTGGGCGTATCGGACGGGTCTGCCGTTTCAGCGTTCTTCGGCGGGCGATAATCCTGCAGGTAAACCGGCATCCAAAGTTCTTCTTGGACCCGGCGGGGCTTGCGGGCGATGACGCCATTGATATAGATGTCGCCATGGCTGATCTGCACTGTTTCATTGGGCAAGCCGATGAGCCGCTTGATGAAGTTATCGCGCGGATTAGTGGGGTTTTTGAAAACCACGACATCCCAGCGGTTCGGCATGAAGAACTGGTAAATGGACTTGAGAACAAAGATGCGGTCGCCGTTCTTCATCCGGCCCACGGCCTGCGGGGGCAGCCTGTGATCACACGACGGGCATTTGGCCCGGGTTACGGTCAGTGATTCGCTTCCCACGTCGAACGAGTACCCGCAGCGCGGGCAGCGCAGGGGAAAGTGGTCCCCGCGGAGCGTCTGGGCCATGCTGCCGGTCGGAATCTGAAAGGCCTGCATGGCAAACCCCTGGAACAGCAGGGCCAGGATGAAGGCCACCAGCAGCCATTCAAAAAGGGTCACCGCACTCTCGACGGCACGACGGTGCCGGTGCGCGAAAGTGCTGAAGGTCTGGGCTTGTGATTCGTCCATAAATCGGTCTATCGGGCTATCTGCGGCCGCCGTAAATAACTTTCATGCCGTCCACGTAGGGAATCCAGCGAATCGGCTCAGTACCCAGGCGGTAGGCGCCGGGCCAATGCACAAAGAACGCCTTGCCCACCAGGTAATCCCGGGGAACAATTCCCGGCCTGTAGGGTTCCACGCCGGGGTTGGCGATGCCGGGGGTGTTCCAAAATCGCGAGTCGAAGCTGGCCGGGCTGTTATCGCCGCAGGCAAAGAACTCGCCGTCTTTGAGCACCATCGGGTTTTCTTGCGTGCCTCGCAAAACACCGCGCCCGTAGGTATCTACCAAGGTGTAGTGAATATCGCGATACAGAGCAATGTGCGTCAATTTCAGATTACCGCGGCCGAGGATCTGGACTTCGGGGCGGCTCGTGCGATCCATCCCCTTCAGGTCAATGCCGGTTCCGAGGTCATAGACCAGCCGCGATGAGCCATATTCGAGAATGATCTGCTGGTCGAGCGCCGCCATCCGCAGACGAGTGCTCTTGTGCAGATCGGAAACCCTTGCCTTGCCGCTGACAAGCTGCTGCGGCTCTTGGCCGCCAAGGCTGACGATCTCCATGGAGCCGTCGGCGCCAACCCAGCCCTGGTAGCTAATGCCGTACTTACGAATTTGGACACCCGCCGAGCCATCCTGCATTTGCAGATAATACTGCATCATCAGGTCGCTGGCGACCGGCATATTGCCGTATCCCGCCGGATCATCGTAGGCATAGGTTGCCAAAAAGCCGGTGCCAATCTTATCATTGTACAGGATCCGCTGAATCTGCCCACCCGGATCACTGAGTTGAAAAACCGACCCGTTTGCGGCGGCAATATCCCAGGCGGAGTCTTCAAGCCTTTCAAATGGCGTACGCCAGCTTTGTCCGAAAAATCCCTTCTCCTGCGGGCCGGCGGGCTGATGGTCATTGTTATACAGCAGCATCCAGAGTTCTTCTTGTGCCTTATCCGGTTTTCGGGCGATTTGGCCGTTGATGAAGACATCGCCGTCGATGAGCTGAACTGTCTCGCCCGGCAGGCCGATGCAGCGTTTAATGTAATTGATGGCCGGACCCACGGGGTTCTTAAAAACGATGACATCCCAGCGTTTGGGCTGGAAGAACTGGTAAATGCTCTTTAGAACGAAGATCTGGTCGCCTTTGAAGACCGTCTGTTTCTGCGCGGGCACGGGCTTGCCGTCCTTGAAAACAATATACTCGCCGGTATAAAGGCGCTGAGCGTTTTGCTCGGCGTACTTGCAGCTTGGGCAAACCGGCGAACGGGGCTGAATCGGCAGCTTGGCCGACGGCGTGTAAGTATCGGCAAAGCCGTAAACCCTGGAGATGAAATCGTAGTCATACCGCCAGCCGCACTGGGCACAGCGGATCCTGAAATGAGCGCCTCGGAGCGTTTCGGCCATGCTGCCGGTGGGGATGCGATAGACCTGCATGACGAAGATGATGAAGACCAGCGTTCCGGCGAACGCGGTGATCAGCCATTCGGCCGTATGGTAAAGACCATCGACCCGGCTGTTGCCGCTCAATATCTGATTTTGCTTTTGGGATTTATCCATGGTATAAAACTTACATTATGGCCAATTGTTCGGATATAGTCAAGCAGATAGCGGCTAATAAGAAGCGGCCCGAATCTCTCCACATTCTTATCGAAAAAGTGGACGTTCAAGAATTTAAAAAAACCGTAAGAAAAAATCTTGAAGCTTCGAAGTCTTTGCTGTATAGTACTTTGCGTATGAATCTTGCGAGATTTTCTGGGAATCGTCTTTCAGGAGATTAACATTAAAAGGCCAAGAGGGTAGCAAATGTCAACAATCACAAAGAAAGAACTAATTGACAGGATTTCTGAGCTCACCCAAGCCAAGCGCGTGGTTGTCAAACGCATTGTGCAGCATTTTCTGGATGAGATCATTGTTGAGTTAGCATCCGACAACCGCCTGGAGTTCCGTGATTTCGGCGTATTTGAGACGCGGACCCGGACGTCGCGCGTTGCCCAAAACCCAAAGACCCTTGAGCGGGTCGAGGTTCCGTGCAAGCGCAGCGTCAAGTTCAAGATGGGACGGCAAATGAAAGACAAGCTGGGTGACAAAGTCTCTATCATAAAGGAAAATCTGCGTTGATTCGGCAGCGGCATACGCCGGTCAACCGGAAAAGACAGTGAAAGGCAGTTGTGAAATGACCGCAGGTAAGGTCAAGTGGTACGATAAAAAGAAAGGCTACGGATTTATTCTGAGCGAGGACGGCTGCGATATTTTTGTGCATTACACGAGTTTTGCCGAAACGTCCGTGCGCTCGCTCAATGACGGCGAAGATGTGACATTCGACATTGTTCCGGGTGAAAAAGGACCTCGTGCTCAAAATGTCACGCGTAACGCGGTAAAAAAGTCATCCAGCGCATCAGGTGTATAAGCTTTCTCAACTCCCCTGACCGCAGTTCCGGCAAGCCTTCCTGGAAGGTTAAAGCAGTTTCGAACGGCAGCGTTTGAGTCCGTGGACGTGACGGGAATGATGAGCATCGGTTCACCGCAGGCACTTGATTGCCGAGTACTTGTCCTCAACAAGCACTATATGGCGCTCCGTGTCATCGGCGCGCGCCGGGCGTTTTCTCTCCTGTTCAGTGAATTGGCCGAGGTCATCTCCTGCGACGACGGTTCCTATGCCAATTACAATTTCCAAAGCTGGAAAGAATTGAGCGAATCCAAGCGGACCTTCGAGGCCCACAAGTATGACTGGATCACGACGGTCAGTTTCGACCTGGCGGTCCCGCGTGTGATCCGGCTTTTATGCTACGACCGCATCCCCAATCGAGGCGTCAAGTTCAATCGGCGCAATCTTTTTGCCCGCGATGACAATCACTGCCAGTATTGCGGCAAGAAATTCCACACGTCGGAACTGTCCCTGGACCATGTCATCCCGCGAAGGCTGGGCGGTGAAGCGACCTGGGAGAACATCGTCTGTGCGTGCATGGCGTGCAACGTGAAAAAAGGCGGCCGCACCCCCGCGCAAGCCGGCATGAAGCTGACGCGAAGGCCGATCAAACCCACGAACAACCCCGTCATCCATGTGCACCTCAGCCATGAACGCTATCGGAGCTGGAAACAATTCCTGGATCACGCCTACTGGTCGGTTGAACTGACGTAGCCCTCAAAACACCAGATCGATCAGCGAGACGACCAGGTTATATAATCCATGCACTGCCATGGCGATGGCAAAGTAGCGAAACGCAAAGGCCAGGTCCGCCGCCCTGCTGTCGGCAAGCTGCCGCTGCCAGACATTGATCAGGCCGACGGAGGCGATGACCGAACAGGTTACATGCAGCAGCGTGCAGACCGTCCAGCGAAAGAAGATGTACCCCTGCCGATCCGTGAACGGCGCCCCCCGTGTGTACCAGTGAATATACAGAAGATTCTCGACTGCCGAGAAGATCAATGACGAGATGATCGCGGCGGCAATGAACTGCCAGGCGGAAAAGATGCGATAGGGTTTTTTCTCGAGCAGGTAAACCATGCCGGACTGCTTGAGCAGTTCCTCGATGACCGGAGCAAACAGGATCATATATAACAAGCCGTACGTGGTCTGTGAGCCGGCAAAGAAAACACCAATGACGGCAAACGGGCCGGCGACGATGGCGGCCAGGAAGGTCAGCGCCAGGTTGCCCGCGACGGAACATTGGGCTCTTTTCTGCTGGAGCCACGCCCCCAGGTGAGCCTGCTCCAGCTTGCCGGTAAAAGCCGGCTCATTGGCGATCATGTCGCGTACCGTCGAGATCTCATCCTGGGAACCATCGACCCTGGCGGATTGGGCCTCTGACGGGTCGGCGGCGAACCGGCCGTTGAAAACATTCGGCTCTTTATTGATATCGAAATAGTCGCGAGGTTCGGTCATTTCAGCGCTGTTCCATAGGCGATGATCTCCACTCCCCCGGGCTTGTTCTCGCTGTTGCCCTTCATGCTTGTGGTCTCGTAGCGGACGTTCCAGACGATCGCGGCGCCCTGGCTTGCAGCCTGTTCGAGCATTCGTAAAATAGCCTCGCGACGGGCGCGTTCCATCAGCGTCACGTACGACTTCACCTCGCCGCCAAAGAGGTTGCGAAGTCCGGCGGTAAAGACCTTGAAATAGTCCGTGGCAATGACCGCCGATCCGATGACCAGGAAGGCCTGGCGATTTTCGAATTGCCGGGGAATCGTTCGCAGGTTGGTCACGAGGAAATTCTTGAACCGGGCCTCCCGCTCGGCAAGCCGCCGGAAGTGGTGGCGTTCGATGCCGGTGCCGACGATCATGCCCACCAGGATCAGCAAAATAAAAAACGCTAACCCGAATATACTATCCATGCGCAGCTCCTTTTACGCGTTGGTCGGATTGGGACGCTGCGGCGGAACGGGCGGAGTCGCGGCCGCCGCCTGGGCGGGCTGGTCAACAACAATCGCCGTTCCGTAACAATACAATTCAGCGGCGCCCGAAGTAATGGAACTGGTCGCAAACCGCACGTTCACGACGGCGTTGGCGCCAAGCTGCTGCGCCTGCGCCAGCATCCTGGCCATGGCCTCTCGCCGGGATTCCACCAGCAGTTCCGTGTAGCCGGTCAGCTCGCCGCCGATCAGGTTCTTCAGCGAGGCGGCGATGTCGCGGCCAACGTGCTTGGCGCGGACGGTATTGCCCTGCACAAGCCCTTTGATCTGAAGAATTCTTCTGCCCGGAATGGTTTCCGTATTTACAACGATCATACCCTGAACCTTTCAATAAGCATCCGTACCTTCTATCGGCGGACGCTGCGGCCCGCACCGCTGAAACTATAATCGGCAAAACGGACTTTAGCAAATGATAAAATTGTCAACGGCAGGGCTTTTCGATGCAAGGCTTTTACAGTAGGATGATGCACATGAACGCCACTGGCAATCTCTGTTATATCGATGCGCATCTGCACTTGCAGGATGAGAAACTGCGGCCCCGTCTCGGCAGCGTTCTCGAGCGTGCCAAGGAGGCGCATGTCGCGGCGATGCTGTGCAACGGAACGGACCCGGCGGACTGGCCCTTTGTTGTGGATTTAGCAAATCGCAATTCAGCGATTCTGCCGTTCGCCGGGCTTCACCCGTGGCGGATTGAGACAGCGGCTGAGAATTGGGCCTCCGAGTTGGAAAAAACCCTGCAAACGAATGTCTGCGGTGTCGGCGAGATTGGATTGGACTTTGCGAAGGCGATCGACAAGCCCATGCAGCGCGACGCCCTGGCGGCGCAGCTTGAACTGGCCGTTCGGTTTGGCAGACCCGCAAGCATTCATTGCGTGAAGGCCTGGGGCGAGCTGGTCGAATCGCTGAAGCAGGCCGGTCCCCTTCCGGCGGGGTTCATGGTGCACGCCTTTAACGGTTCGGTCGAAGTCGGCCGCCGGCTTATCGCGATGGGCGGATATGTTTCATTCAATGCGTTATCGCTGACGGACAACCGGCGGGCGAAGACGAAACAACTTTTGATGTCGCTTCCGCCGGAGCGGATTTTGTTTGAAACGGAAAGCCCGTTCGGCTTAAATGAAATGGTGACTTATGTCCCGCGCAAGCCGCAGACGCCGAATGAGCCGGCCAATCTCCCAATGATCGTTGCGGAGGCAGCGTGTTTGATCGGCAGGGATGCGAACACGTTTGCGGTAAATATTTATGAGAACGCATCGCGGTTCATCGAACCGCTTAGGAAAGCAAAAACATGATCGATAGAGCCGCCCGTTTTGGCAGGATCATCCGCCTGCTGGGTCAGGCCCGCGTGCAGCGGCTGCACGACTCCTATGCCGCGGTGGTTGGGCTTGGAGCGACCGGCAGCTACGCGGTCGAAGGGATGACCCGCGCCGGCATCGGCCGATTTACGCTGATCGACTTTGATGTTATCGAGATGAGCAACGTCAATCGGCAGTTGTACGCGCTGCAATCGACGCTTGGGCGAGCCAAGTGCGAGGTGGCCGCCGAACGCGTGCGGGACATCAATCCCGAGTGCGTGGTGGATACCGTGAAGAAGTTCGTAGGCGCCGCCGACTACCCGAGCCTGTTCACTCCCCCGCCGGATATTATCGTTGACTGCATTGATTCATTGAACCCGAAGGTCGAGCTGCTGGAATACGCCTGCAACGCCAGCATCCCCATTATTTCGTGCATGGGGGCAGCGCTGCGGACGGACGCCTCCATGATCAAGGTGGCGACGCTGGATAAAATTGAAGGCTGCACGCTGGCCCAAATGGTCCGCAAGCGCCTGCGCAAACGGCGGGTCGAGCTGAACTTTCCGTGCGTGTATTCGCTGGAGTCGCGGCAGAATCTTTTGGAAACCGCGATTGGCGAAGTTGACAATTACAGTCCAGGTCCGGGGCGTAAACGCCGCGTGCTCGGTTCGTTGTCCACCATCACCGGCATCTTCGGCCTGACCGCCGCGAATGTCGCGATCGCCATGCTCAGCCAGATGGATGCGCCTCAGAAGTGATGCGCTGACAATCGCGCCACAATGTTTTGACAGGATTGACAGGATTTTATTCGATGAATTTGGTCAAATCATCAGGCTGGCTTGGCCTCCACGCTTGTTCCCATGCCCGAATCTGCTCCTTCAATTCTGTGCTGCCATGAACATTAACATAGCTTATTGCATCTTTATAGTACGGCTCGCCCATTTCCTTTAAAGCCCTGAACGCTGCATAGCGCAGTGTCTTTACCCCGCTTGCATCGCCTTCTTTCATCAGGTTCTCTGTCAGGAATTGAGCACTTGATTCGGAAGGAAACTTTCGCAGCAAATACATTTCCATGGTATCAATTTTGTTTTGTGTCTTGAGCTGTTCCAGGAGTTGCGGCCCTAGATCTTTTTTTACGGTTTCGGAAAAACCCCCAAATCTGTTGAGCGCCCTTACCGCAGACCATCTGGGTTCAGGGTCCTCTTTGTGAAGAAACTCAAAGAGGCTTTTTGCCACACGGTCCGTCTCAATCGGCTTTATAGACATTGCGGCAAGGCCCGCTATTTGAACATCCTGATCAGGCGAACTGAGGGCGGATAGGATCTCTGCCTCAGTCGGTTGTTTGGCGTTTAAATAGTCTCGCGAAAACCGGATTACCTTGGCGGCTTTATCCCAGGCTCCGCCGCTTGCCGCAAGTTCTCTTTGCGCGGTCACATATCTTGATGCACATTTAAACCACGCCGGTTTCGATTCAGACGGACACCCGCAAAAAAACAAAATCGCGGCCGCAAACCAGACATTGGGGCATCTTAAACGGTTCTCTATTCGCGATATCATGACCTTTCCTTCCGTTTGACAGGATATCGGCACAGGCTGGAAGCCCGTGTTCCTTTAATCAACTGCGACGATGTCCTGGTATTTGGGGACGGTGATGGTCCAGCCGGTTTTTTCGACGAGGAAATCCCTGAAGCGTTCGGCAACGGCGGCCTCGCCGTGCACGATGAAGATATTGCGCGGCGGGCGTTTGAGGTTTTGCAGCCAATTGAGCATTTCGTGACGGTCGGCGTGGGCACTGAATCCGTTGACCTTTATAATGTTCGCCTTGACGGGATACGTCTGGCCCAAAACACGCACTTCGGGGTTGCCGTCGACGATGCTGCGGCCAAGCGTTCCGGCGGCCTGGTAGCCGACAAACAAAATCGTGCTTTCGGGCCGGCTGATATTATTGACCAGGTGGTGTTTGATGCGGCCGCCGGTGCACATGCCGGAACCGGCGATGACCATGATGGTGCCTTTGATGGTATTGATCGCCTTGGACTCGCGCGTGGATTGAACGAGTTTGAGTCCGCGGAAGCTAAAGGGCGATTCGTTTTGCGTTATTAAATTCGCCATCTTGCTGTCGTACAGTTCCGGGTGCTTCTTGAACACCTCCGTCACCTTTACCGCCATGGGACTATCCAGGAACGTTACAATATGCGGAATGCGTTCCTCCATCAGGAGTTCATTGAGATAGTACAGCACTTCCTGGCTGCGCTCGATCGAAAAGCTTGGAACGATGAGATTGCCGCCGGCGCGAACGGTCTTGTTGACGGCGTCGCAAAGCTGTTCTTTCGTATCCTCGATCGTCGTATGGACGCGGTCGCCGTAGGTCGATTCGAGCAGGATGTAATCCGCTTCATCGAACACCGCCGGGTTCTTGAGGATCGGTTTGCCCACGCGGCCCAAGTCGCCTGTAAACAGCAGCGTACGGGTTTGTCCATCCAGTTTGACAATGATCTTAATGATCGAAGCGCCGAGGATGTGACCCGCTTCATGGAACGTTACCCGGCAGTCCTCTCCAATATCGAGCGGCTGGCCGTTTTTCAGCGAGGAAAAGATCGGTAAGACCGCCTCGGCATCCTGCATGGTATAGAGGGCCTCAACGGGCCGCGGCGGCGTATAGCCGGCCTTCTTGTGGCGTTTGCGCTTGAACTCAGCATCTTCTTCCTGGATCTTACCGGCATCAAGCAGGACGATCTTGGCGATCTCGGCGGTCGCTTCGGTGCAGTAAACCTTGCCCTTGAAGCCGGCCTTGACGAACTTGGGCAAGAGGCCGCAGTGGTCCAGGTGAGCATGCGTCAGCAGGACGGCATCAACCTCAGCCGGCTCGACTCCAAAATCCTCCCAGTTGCGACTTTGAAGGTCGCGTTCCTGGTAGAGACCGCAGTCGATCAGCAGCTTGGTATGATTGAACTCCAGCAGGTGACGGGAACCTGTTACCGACTGCGCAGCGCCAAGAAAACGAAGCTGAAAATGCATGCGGCCCTTCAATTGATTATTGATTATCGATTATTGACCCAAACATAGACAGGGCAACATCTATGAAAGAGGCTGCCCATGGGACTTCATTGTTCATTATTCATTCTGCATTACTCATTTCGAAGGCATTGCCGCGGCCAGCGGAGCGGTTGCGGCATGCGGCTGTCCGGCCGTCATCAGGCCCGGCTTGACGAAGAGGTAATAGAGCTTGCCTTCTTCATAGACCTGCCCGGCCATCTTGCCGGCATTATCGCCGACCCCCATGTAAACGTCGCAGCGTCCGGCCGCACGAATCGCGCCCCCGGCATCCTGGTCCAGGCCAAAGCCCGCAAACGGCGCTTTGCGGATCGCGCCTTCCTGCTGACGCGGCAGCGAGGTCTTCAGGAACGAAATGGCCGCGCGCGGGTAGATGGTCTTGTCCGTGGCGATCGTGCGGCGCGTGGTGACGCATTCATTCAGGCAGCCGCGCGGATTGCCGCTGTCGGTCCCAAAGAACACATACCGCGGATTCTGATAAACATACTTGGCGATCTGGTCCGGATGCGCCTTGAAGTACTCGATCATGCTCTTGAGGCTATAGCCCTCGGCGGGCATCGCGCCGTCCTTGATCATCTGCTGGCCGACGCTTTGATATTCGTGGCCGTTGTTGGCGGTATAACCCAGCGTGACCTGCTGCCCATCGGGCGTGCGAAGAATGGCCGAGCCCTGCACGTGGGCGATATAGACCTCGAATGGGTCAGCCATCCAGGCGATCTCCTGGCCTTTCAGCATGCCGGACTCTTCGATCTCTCTTCGCTGGGGGTAGGGACGCGTTGTGCCGTCTGCAAGCTGCTGACCCAGGATCTCGCCGTTTTGACCTTTGACCAGGTCCTGCGGCTGCTTATAGAGGGGGTATTTATACTGATCCGACGGCGTCAGCGAGCCATCGAAAATCGGCGTGTAATAACCGGTGAACAGAACAGTTCCGCGGTCATCGCAGCCGACAGACTGGTAGAAATCGAATTGGCTCAGGATGGCGCTTTCCAAATCGCGCCCGTAAAGACCGCTGTCGAGAAGCTGGCCCAGGGCCTTAAGACTGGCAACCGTACGCTCGTGCGTGATATCGCCCATCGGGAAAAACTGCTCGCTAGACGGCTTGGACAGGTAGCTGAGGCTCTTGTCGATGCCGGAGCGCAAGTCGCGCGTGTTGAAGCACGCCAGGTAGATATCGGGCATCATGGCCGGATCGGTAATTTTACGCAGGGCATATTGCCCCGGCGGAAGAGCTCTGTTGTAGTCAGGCGCTTCGGCCTTTTGCGCGGTTTTGCATCCGATAAAGGTCAAACATGAGGATAGAATCAGTCCGAAAAGAACTCTGCGCTTCATAGACACTCCATTGAATAAAATTTCCCTGCCACCGCTTGACATCCCTGAAAAACAACTTCTCGATATTATGACAAACGGCCGTGCATGTCAACCCTTTACACATCGTACTTATGGCAAATCTTTCTTTAATAAAGAAAAGCGTTGACTTTGAAAAACAAAAGGCGGAAAATGTCGGGTCGAGAATGTGTAACCACTTTTTAAGGGACAGTTTATGAGAACGGCTTTGCTGCTGCTGAGCGGTCCAATCTTAATTTCATTGGCAGGTTGTGCGTCATCGGAGAGTTTCTGTAAACAGGGGTATGATTTCAGGAGCGTCGAACGCATCGCGGTGGTCGATGTGGTTGGCCGTGTCGGGGGTGAAGCGGCGAAGAATCAGATTGCGGACATGTTCGTAATGGAATTGCTCAAGAAGGGCTATTCGCCCATCGAACGCGCCCAGGTGCAGGTCCTGCTCAAGGAGCAGAAGTTCCAGGCCTCGGACGTGACCAGTGCCGAGAATGTCTCCCGCGCCGGTGAAATCCTGAACGTGCCTGTCGTGCTGGTAATCAATGTGCCGAAATTTGAGGACAACATGACCATTTCGGCCAAGATGCTCAGTGTCGAAGACGGCAGCGTCCTGTGGATGGGTTCGGGCAATGGCGGCGGCGGCAAGATGCTGCCCACGATCCTCGGCGCCGCGGCAGGCGCGGTCGCCGGCGGAGCAGTCGTCGGCCAAGACGACCGTGCGGTCGGCGCCATAGCCGGCGGCGTGGCAGGCGGCGTTCTGGGCAATCTGCTGGGCCCCGAGAAGGAACAGGTGGCGCGCAAGGTCGTCAAGAAGATCTGCAAGTCAATGCCTGAAAGGATGCCTGCCGTGCAGGCTAACCGCTAAGGACGATTTTGGAGCTTCTACAACGGTTTTCCCTTGACCTCATTAAAGGCATGGCGTAAAGTCAGCGTCCAGCGGGTCCGCGCATTCTTTTAAGGAACTCCATGACTGCTAAAACTGTCAAAATCGGATTGGTCGGCTATGGTACCATCGGCACGGGTGTTGCCCGGGTCCTATTTGAAAATGCCGACGAAATCTCCGCCCGCACCGGATTTCGGCTGGAACTTTCGCGGGTAGTTGATACGGACACGCAATCGCCGCGGAAATTCAATTTGCCCGCCGGAATACTCACAAGCGATTTGCAGGCGCTGCTGGCCGACAAGTCGATCGAGATCGCGGTCGAACTCGTCGGCGGAACCGGCTTTGCCAGGGAGTTGGTGCTCAACCTGCTCCAAAGCGGCAAGCACGTCGTTACCGCCAACAAGGCATTACTAGCCGAACATGGGCCCGAACTGTATCATGCGGCGCGCAGTGCAGGCCGCTGTATCGCCTTTGAAGCAAGCTGCTGCGGCGGAATTCCCATTATCTCCGCGCTGCGAACCGGGCTTGCGGCCAATCGCATCACGGGCCTTTATGGCATCTTTAATGGGACCTGCAATTACATTCTGACCAATATGACAAATCGAGGAGCGGAGTTCTGCGAAGCTCTCAAAGAAGCGCAAAAACTCGGCTTCGCCGAGGCCGACCCTGCACTGGATATCAACGGCACAGACACCGCCCACAAGCTGGCGATCCTGTCAGGACTGGCCTTTAACAGGCCTGTCGGCATGGAAGATATCCATATTGAAGGCATTGAGAACATTGATATTTTCGATATCCGCAGCGGTCAGGAGATGGGGTACTTGCTCAAGCTTTTGGCCATTGGCGAAAAAATGCCGGATGGCGGCATCTCGCTTCGCGTGCATCCATGCTTCATTTCCGCCGGTTCGCCGCTGGCGCAGGTCAAGGGCCCGTTCAACGCGGTCAGCCTGTTCGGCAACGCCGTGGGCAACGTGATGTTCTATGGACGCGGCGCCGGGATGATGGCGACCGCCAGCGCCGTGGCAGCCGATATCATCGAGATCGCGATGGGCAACAGCCAGCGGCTGTTCGAGACGATGCCGATGGCGTCCGGGTCGGTTGAGGGCGCGTTTCGGAGCATCGATGAGATCGACAGCCGTTTTTACATCCGCATCATGGCCAAGGACGAGCCGGGCGTGTTTGCCGGCTATGCCCAGATCCTGAGCAATCATCGCATCAGCATCAGCGGCGCGATCCAACACGAATGGGACGGACCCGACGGCACCGTTCCGGTCGTCATCACGACCCACTCGGCTCCGCAGCGCAATATGAACGCGGCTCTAAAAGAACTGGAACGGTCGCAAGTGATTTGCGGAAAACCGATCTGCATTCGCATTGTCAATATCCCGGAGGACAACGAATCGTGAGCACCAAGTACGTCATCGTCATACCCGATGGCGCGGCCGACAATCCGCAGGCCTGCTTCAACGGCCAGACAGTCATCGAAGCGGCCGAGACGCCGAATATGGACCGCATCGCCGCCGACGGCCGCCAGGGGATTTGCCATACGGTGCCGGCGGGAATGAGTCCGGGAAGCGACGTGGCAATGATGAGCCTGTTGGGCTACGACCCGAGACAATACTATACCGGCCGGGCCTCCATCGAGGCGGTCGCGCAGGATATTACGCTTGCGCCGGGCGACTGGGTGTTCCGCTGCAACCTGGTGACCACGGCTGACGGAGCCATGGTGGATCACAGCGCCGGCCACATCTCGACGAAAGAGGCCTCGCCGCTGATCGGCGAGCTGGCCGATGCCATCGCGATCAAAGATGTGAAGTTCTATCCGGGCGTCAGCTACAGGCACTTGTGCGTCATCAGCGGCCAGGATTTTTCAAAGGTCATGACCCGTCCGCCACACGACTTCATCGGCGAGAAGATCAGCAAGCTGCTGCCCAAAGGCAAGAATTCCGAGTTTCTCAATGACCTTATTGCCAAGTCGCAGCAGTTATTCATGAATCATCCGATCAATAAGGTTCGCAAGGACCTGGGCGAAAACCCGGTTTCGTCCATCTGGCTTTGGGGGCAGGGACAGCGCGCGGCGCTGGACCGCTTTGAGAAGAAATACGGCAAGAAAGGCGCGGCCATCACGGCGGTAGACCTGGTCCGGGGGCTGGCCAAACTGATCGGCTTTGACCTCATCGAGGTCAAAGGCGCAACCGGTTACCTGGACACGAACTTCGCCGGCAAAGGCGAAGCGGCTATCGCGGCGCTGGACCGCTACGACCTGGTTTTCGTACATGTTGAAGCCCCGGACGAGGCCGGTCACGCGGGCAACCCGTATCACAAGAAGCAGGCCATCGAAATGATCGATAAGTTCATTGTCGGCCCGGTCTATGAAGCGCTCAGGACCTATAAGAGTTATCGCATCCTGGTGATGCCGGATCATCCGACGCCGGTCGAGGAACGCTGTCATATCGGCGAGCCCGTGCCGTTTGCCATCGCGGGCCAGGGCATCAAGGGCGTGCTCCAGAAGCCGTTTTGCGAACGCAGCAGCTTCGAAGCGGGCTTTGAGATCGACAACGGGCCGGACCTGATGGAGTATTTTTTAAAGGAATGATCGTTGACCCGAAAGCGAATTTATGAACGGGGGCCTTATGGTTGTTAGTCGCACATCTGTTGTCGCAATCCTTCTGATCGCCGGCTCCGTGTTTGCCGATACTTTCAGGCACAAAACCAGCGGCGCGGTTTATACCGGGTACGCATGCGGCAAGGATGTCGATGGCAAGAACCTGGTCATCACTGCCGACAAGGGTCAGTTCCAACTCAACCTGTCCGAGTATGACATTGAGTGGAACCAGCAGGGTCGCAACCGCGTGATTTCCGTGCTGCCGATCACGGAAGGGATCGAAAACGAGATCGAAACCAGCGCCTTCGAAGCAGCGATCGCGGAGGAAGCGGACAAGGGCCCCCTGTACATCATGATCGAAATGGACAGTCCCGGGGGCCGCGTTGACCTGGTAAAGCGGCTGTGCGCGGCGGTCAGCGGGGTCAAGTACTGCAAAACCGCTGCTTTTATTAAGGGCGGCAAAAACGGGGGCGCTTACTCCGGCGGAGCGGCAGTCTCGCTGGCGTGCGATAAGATCTACATGGTTTCGGAAACCAGCATCGGCGCCGCCAGCATGATCGCCCAGGCTGACAGCGGAAAAGTGATGGACATGAAAGAGGCGTACGGCGATTCCGTCGGCGAAAAGTTCAACTCGGCATGGCGCAATTACCTGGCGAGCGTGGCCGAAGAGAACGGCCGTCCCGGCGTGCTGGCCAAGGCAATGGCCGATAAGGACGTTGGTGTTTTGGAAGTCAAACGCGACGGCAAGGTCTGCTATACGGACCAGAGCCTGCCGGGTGACCAGGTTGTCAGAACCGTCTGCAAGCAGGGCCAGCTATTGACGCTGACGGCCAACGATGCCGTAGCGCTGGGGCTGGCCGATGGGATCGTTAAGACGCGACAGGATCTGCTGGTTGAATTGCAGTGCCCGGATGCCGTTTTTACGGAGAACGACAAGATCGCCAAGGCCCGCCAGGAACTGGACAAAGTAGTACGCCGCTTCAACAAACTCAGCGAGGCTATCGACCTTAAACTGAAGGAATTGGACACCAAATCCGAACGCGGGGCGCTTACCCGCAGTGAGGCCATTCGGGATTTTGAGGTCCTGATCAAAAGCGGCGAAAACCTGCTGAAACTCAAGCGTTCGTATCCGGATATTCCTGTCGAGGAAGAACAAATAATCGAGTTAGTGAATATAATAAAAGCAGAACAAGCCTCCGCAAAGGCGATGCGATAGGTGTAAATCTCAAAACGGAGTGACTATGAAAAAAGGAAGCTTTTACGGATTACTGGTTTTGAGCGTTTTGGCATCGACGGGTTTTTCCGATACGTTCCGCCAAAAGGAGACCGGGCAGACGTTCGATGGGTTCGTCACCCAGAAGACTACGGGGGGTATGACCCGCGTCTATAACAGCAATGAAAAGAAATTCGTCGCGGTGGACCTTTTGGCTTACGAGGTCACGCGGAACGAAAAGGGACGGCGCGAAACCGTAGTGCTGGTCCCGATCACCAGCCCGGAAACGCTGATGTCGCAAACCGTCGCCGAACAAATCGCAAAATCGATCGTCGAAGCGTCCAACACCGGGCCGCTGGCGATCCTTCTTGAGATCGATAGTCCCGGCGGCCGCGGCGAGTATATGAAGATCATCGCTTCGGCGGCGGCACAGACGACCAATTGCCCGGTGGCCGCCTACATTCCGGGCGGCGCATATGGCGGCGCCTTCAGCTCGGCGGCAGTCATCGCGATGGCCTGCGACAAGATCTTTATCGCGCCGACCGCTTCCATGGGCGCCGTCGGACCGATGATCACCGGCGGCGGCGCAAGCAGCATGGACTATGCCGGCTTTATCAGTACGTATTCTCCTTCAACACTGGTCACCTTCAGCACTTATGTCACGGCACTGGCGCAACAGAACAAACGTCCGCCAGTGCTTGCACGCGGGCTCATTGATAAGAAACTGTCCATTATCGAAGTGACCAATATTAACGGGTCTCATGATTTTATTGAGAAGGATCAGCGTCAGCCGACCCAGACGATCGTGCGTACGCTCGCTTCAGGCATGACCGATTATCAACCGGCCGCCGAGGATGAGAAATCCACCGGCGCAGTCGATGTCGCCGGCTCGGTCCTGAATCTGACGGCCGAAGAGGCTGTCCGGACCGGAATGGCCGACGAGATCGCCGCTTCGCGAAAAGACGTTCTGGTCGCGATGAACATACCGACCGCTCAATATGTTTCGGCACAGGGCATCGACACGACCATCAAGAAATTTACTGCCGCCAAGCGCAACATTGCATCTTCTCTGGCCCAGATCGATCGTCTTGAACAACAGGCCCAGACCCTGGATACGGATTTGCAGCGAGTACAGGGGCAGCTCAGGACGGGTACGCAGACGCGCGAGATTGATCGAAGCAATCCGACCGCGGAACGCCGAGTCTATCGGGATACAGATAATTTCAATAACCAATATCCTGAAAGCCGGTATAACACTTATAACCAGGGTCGATCGGCTCGTTATCCTGCATCGACGCGTGAGAGAGTCACGACGACCGAGCCCCTGCAGAGCCCGGTAACGATCGCCAATCAGCTTGCGGTGGTTTTGAGGGAGGTCATAGGCGAGTACCGCCGGACCATCAGCCTGGCCGATCGATGGCCGGGCGGGCTGCCGCAGGAGGTAACGGCAGCCAAGCTCCGCTCAAATCTCGATTCGGCGACGGCTCAGTTGAACAACTTGTATCGAATGAATACGAATATGGGCACCAATATGAACAATATGAACACGACGCCTGGACCGGGTCGCGGCACGGCTGGAGGTTATTAATTCGCTACATCTTGTGGTTTACTGCGGATTGTATTACTAGAATTAGAATAATTTGTTGACGGTTCTATTGTTTTTTCATATCTTGGGGACTTGTCCGCAGGCGAAAATAGGCCTTTGGACATCTTTATCCGCCGGACCATTCGGTCCGGTACGAGAAAGGTTTTTATGCAAATTGGCCGTTATTCACTGTTATTATCTATCTTGATCGCTATGTCCGCCTGCGCACCGCAGCAGAAGGAGCAGCCCGCACCGGCTCTTGACCCGTCCGGCACGATCGGTTCGTTATCGCGCGTTTATGCTGCCGATGCCATCCAGGTTCGCGGCATTGGAATCGTCGCCGGCCTCAATGGAACCGGTTCATCTGAGTGCCCCGCCGCCATTCGGCAGGAACTGGAAAAATATATCTGGCGGCAGGTCCCCGACAAAGGAAGCATCAACGCGCGCGCCTTTATTGAAAGTCTCAACACGGCCGTGGTGGAGGTGATCGGCACGATCCGCTTCATGGCCGACACAAATACGTTTGACGTCGTCGTTCGCCCTCTGGCAGGTACGCAAACCACCTCGCTGGATGCGGGTTATCTCTATACCGTCGAGTTGAAAGAAATGAGCCGCCTGGCCAGCATCGATCAATTTAAGCAATACTCGCAAACCATTGCCACGGCTTCGGGCCCCATTTACTCGAATAAGCGGGTTGCCGGGCGGGAAAAGAACTGGTACGTTATGGGCGGAGGCCAATGCGTCCAGAAGCCTTCCGTCAAGCTGATCCTCAATAAGCCTAATTTTATCGCGGCCAGCGTCATCCGCAACCGCATCAATGAACGGTTCGGTCCCAGGACGTGCGTGGCGGTCTCGGACTCCGAATGCACGCTGTACTTTCCAGTGCGCTATCAAACAGAGAAAACGCGGTTTATCGAAATCGTGAATTCGCTGCTTCTTTCTGAAAAGGATGAACTGCGTCAAGACCGCATTGTCGCCGCTATTGATCAGCTCGTCCGCGAACCCAACAAGGTGCAGGCCGCAACGATCCTTGAAGGCGTCGGCAAGACGGCGCTGGATGAATTGTCGCCGCTGTTGAAACACCCGGATGCCGGCGTGCGTTTTCAGGCGGCCCGCTGCATGCTGAACCTCGGCAGCAACGAGCCGGTGGAGTGCCTGCGTTCCATTGTGACCAATACGGGCAGTCCCTACCGGCTCGAAGCCATCCGCTGCCTGGGGGCCAACGCCCGGATCCGTGATACGCGGCCGCTTCTGATGAGCCTGTTATCCGAGGAGAACCTGGACATCCGGCTGACCGCTTACGAGATGTTGGAACGGATGGAAAGCCCGGTGGTGATGCGCAAAAAAGTGGGCGGCGGCAATTTCACCGTGGATAGCGTCCTTTGCGACGGCCCCAAGATGATCTATGTTTACCAGAAGGACCAGCCGCGGATCGTCCTGTTCGGCTGCCCGATCCAGTGCACCAGGGATCTTTTTATACAATCGGATGACAAGAGCATTACCCTGAACGCCAAGCCAGGCGACCCGTACATTTCGGTTTCGCGCAAGCACCCAAGCCGGCCGCGTGTGATCGGCCCGATCAACTCCAGTTTTGATGTCGCCCTGCTGATCGAAACGCTCGGCGAAATGCCTGAAAGAGACAAAAATACCGCATTGCGGCCCGGCCTGGCCGTTCACTATGCCGAGATCGTGCCGCTGCTTGCGAAAATGTGCAGCGCCAACGCCATTGGCGCCAAATTCATCGCCGGACCGGAATTCGAAGTTCCAATACAGAATTCCGCCCCGTCCAGCCGATAAAAAAGGAATCATTCATAGTAAGGATGCTAACCATTAGAGGGATCGATGAAACTTGAAAAGATCATCATCAACGGCTTTAAGAGCTTCGCCGACAAAACAGAATTAGCGATCAGCCAACCCATCACCGCGATCGTCGGGCCCAATGGCTGCGGCAAGAGCAACGTGGTTGATTCCATCAAGTGGGTCCTGGGCAACCAGAGTCCGAAAGCGCTTCGCAGCGGCCAGATGGCCGACGTCATTTTCAGCGGGTGCAGCAGCCGCAAACCCAGCGGCCTGGCGGAGGTCGGCTTGTTCTTTTCCGACGTGCGCGGGCTGGGGCTGGAACAGGATGAACTGCAGATCACGCGCAGGCTCTTTCGCAACGGCGAAAGTGAATACCTCATCAACGGCAAGGCCTGCCGCCTGAAGGACATCCGCGAGCTGTTCATGGATACCGGTGTCGGCGTCAGCGCGTATTCCATCATCGAGCAGGGCCAGATCGATCAATTGCTCAAGGCCTCGACAGTTGACCGGCGCGTCATTTTCGAAGAGGCCGCCGGCATCAGCAAGTACAAGGCCCACAAGAAAGAAACTCTTCGCAAGCTGGAACGTACGGAACAAAACCTGCTTCGCCTTGCCGACATCGTCAACGAGGTCCAAAAGCAGCTCCGCAGCATCAAGCTGCAGGCGGGAAAGGCCCGTAATTACCTTGAGTACAGCCAGCGTCTGAAGGAACTGCGGGTCAATTACTCGCTGTCCGAGTATGACCGCGTCATTACCCAGCGCAACGAGAAAACATCTTCGCTGAACGATTGGAAGGACCGGTTCGGCGAAACGGCCGCGATCACGGGCCGCTGCGACGCGGCGGTGAGCGAACTGTCGGCCGCCCTGCTGGAGACCGAAGGCCAGATCAGCCATTGGGACGGCATGCTGATCTCGGCCCGCAGCCGCATCGAACAGCAGAACGAACGCATTGGTTTTCTCAATAACCGCATCAAGGAATTGAAGAACCGCAAGGTCATCGCCGGCGAACAGGTTTCAAAACTTACCGCGCAGATGAACCAGTTGGCCGCGCAGCTTCACACGCTTCAGGAAAATGTCACCGGCCTGGCGCAAACGGTAGAATCAAAAACGGCAGAGTTGGGCCGCTCGCAGGAAGCGATCGCTCAAATCAACTCCGCCTGTATTGACCTGGAGGCGCAGCTCGAAGACGAAAAATCCGGGATCATCGATATTGTTCGGCGTACGGCTCAACTGCATAACGAGATCCAGAGCCTCAGCAGCTACCGGGACAACCTGGCCGGACGCAAAATGCGGCTTTCCGGCAAGGCCCAGGAAACCGCGCAGCAGCTTTCGAGCTGGCTGACGGAAAAGGCGCAGCAGCAGGCCAAGCTGGAGGATGTCCGCGCCGTGCTGTCAGAACTGCAAAACGGCCTGGACGGCAAACGCGCCGAGATGGAGGGGATCGGAGACCAGCGCGGCCGGCTCATGGAAACCTGCGCCTCGATCAAGGAGCAGCGCAGTGCCGCGGCCAGCGAGTTGAACGTGCTCAGCGACATGGAGGCCCGTCGACAGGGACTCAATAAGACGCTTATCGCTATTCTCAATAGCCCGTCGGATAAGAAAGATTACGTGGAAGGCATTCTCGCTGACGTGATCAGCGCAGAGCCGCAGGACGCCGCCGCGGTCGAAGCGGCGCTGGAAGGCATGACCGATGCCCTGCTGGTCAACAGCACCGGCAGCTTCCTGGCGGACCGCTCGATCCACGAACGCCTTGACAGCCGCATTCGCGTGATCTGCATGGACCGGATCGCACCGTTCTGCGACAGCCTCGATGTGTCTGACGAGCCCGGGATCCTCGGCCGGCTGATCGAAAAAGTACGCTATGAAAACCGATTCAGCCCATTGGTATGGAGCCTGCTGGGGAACGTGCTGCTGGTCGATTCGCTGGATACGGCGATCCGTGTGAGCCGTCGATTGGATTCTTCTTACCGCTACGTCACGCCAGAGGGCCAGGTTTTTTCGGAAGGCCGCATGCTCAATGTCGGGCCGGTCGGCCGCAAAACGGGCCTGATCTCCCGCAAGAGCCGCATTCAGCAGCTCCAGGGCATCGTGGACGAACTTAATCATCAGATCCGAGCCACTGAAGAGACGCTGCTGCAGACCGAGCAGAAGAACGAACACCTGGCGGTCCTGTGCAAAGAGCTTCGCACCAGCATCTATGAAGCCAATACCGAGAAGGTTGACGCCGAATCGCGACTCAAAGTGCTGGAAGAAACTATTCGCCGGCTGAAGGAAGAACAGCCGGTCATCTCCGGCGAGATCGACATCCTGGAACAGGAGATTCAGCAATCCGTCCAAAAGGAACATTCTTCGCAGCTCAAGCTCGATGAACTCGAGCAGATCAACAACCAGCGCAACGAACACATTCGTCAGCTTCAATCGCGGTTTGAAGAGCAGCGGCAGATCCAGCGGTCGCGAGCGGCCGAACTGACGGAACTGCGGGTGCAGCTTGGACAACTTCAAGAGCAGCAAAAGTCGCTGCATCAGCAGATCGCTTCGGTTCAGAGCCAGCAGCATCACGGTCGCGTCAGCATCGAATCTTCGCGGACGGAAGTGCTCGCCTGCGACGAACAGATCGAGCAAACCGAACGCAACATCCTGGCCGCCGAGTCCCGCATTTCCGAATTGTACATGGAAAAGGAGCAGACGCAGAAGACTAGCGTCGAACTGCACCAGAAGGTCAAGGACCTGCACGAACAACGGAACACAAACCAGGAAATGCTGCGGGTTCACCGCGCAAAGCAGGACCAGATCGAACAGCAGATCCACCAGCTTGAACTGGAGCTGAGTCAACTGCAGGTCAAGGAAGAGGACCTGGTGCTCCGCGTCAGGGATGATCTGTCGATCGACCTGGCGCAGGCGTATTCGAGTTACCAGCAGCAGGATATCGATTGGAACCAGGTGCGTGACGAGATCGCGGACCTTCGCGGCAAGATCGAGCGGCTGGGCAATGTCAACGTGGACGCCATCGACCAGCAGCAGGAACTGGAGGAACGCAGCCAGTTCCTGACCTCGCAGGTGGATGACCTGGAGCAAAGCAAGGCACAGCTTGAGCAATTGATCGCCCGCATCAACACGGAAAGCCGCGATAAGTTCGAGATAGTGTTCGCTCAGATCCGCGAGAACTTCCAGGAACTCTTCCGCAAATTGTTCGGCGGCGGCAAGGCCGATGTCGTGCTGGAGAATCCGGAGGATATTCTCGAAAGCGGCATCGAGATCATGGCGCGTCCGCCGGGAAAGGAAACGCGCACGATCAGCCTGCTCAGCGGCGGCGAAAAAACCATGACCGCCATCGCCCTGCTGTTTGCCGTATTCAAGAGCAAACCCTCGCCGTTCTGTGTGCTGGATGAAGTCGATGCGGCGCTGGACGAGGCGAACAACGAGCGATTCAATCTTATCGTTCAGGAGTTCAAAAAACAGTCGCAGTTTATCGTTATCACCCACTCCAAGCGAACGATGAGCATCGCCGATGTGCTGTACGGCATCACGATGCAAACGCAAGGGGTGAGTAAGAAGATCAGCGTTCAATTTGAAGGCAACGCGACCGCAGCGGCCGTGGCTTAGAGCGGCGGTGAGGTGAAAGGCGAGATGGCGGACAGCTATCGATTGAAAAATGGGATGGTCCTGCTGGGCGAACGGATGGAAGTGCAGTCTGTTTCGTTCCAGTTTTTGCTTCCGGCCGGAGCGGCCCTGCTCCCTCGCGGGCGCGCCGGGTCCGCGTACGTGATCAGCGACTGGATGTTCCGCGGCGCCGGCGGACGCACCAGCCGGCAGCTCGTCGAGGCCATCGACAGCCTGGGCATTCATCACAGCGAATCGGTGCACACGTATCAGCTTGCGTTAAGCGCCTCTCTTGAAGCGGGCAACCTCGCCAGGGCGCTGGAGCTTTTCGCGGATGTCATTCTCCGGCCCGCCTTTGACCCCTTGCAGTTTGTTCCATCGCTGCAACTGGCCATCAACGATTTGAAAGGGTTGGATGATGACCCCCGTCAAAAGGTGATGATGCGGTTGGCCGAGCAGTTCTACCCCGATCCGCTCGGGCGGCCCGTGATGGGAACCATGGAAGAGCTTGAGTCGCTGACCGCCGAGACAGCCGCCGCTATTGCTGCGCGTTTCTACGACCCATCGCAAATCATTTTTTCGATCGGCGGCAGCTACGATTTTGATACGGTTTGCCGCCAGATGGAACGTCTATTCGAAAACCCGGGCACGCCCGGTATAAAGGACATTCAGCCGGCGCCGACAGGCAGCAGGTACACCCACGACCAAAACGAGGGCGCGCAGGTGCATATCGGCCTGATGACGCCCGTTCCGCCGATTGCGTCGGACGTCTATTATGAACTGCTCGCGGCAGTTGCGATTTTGTCCGGCAGCATGAGCAGCCGGCTGTTTACGGAGGTTCGCGAGAAGCGCGGTCTCTGTTACGCGGTCGGCGCCAAGTATCGCTCGCTCAAGGAGCACGCGGGCATAAGCTGTTACGCCGGCACAACCCCCGACAAGGCCCAGGAAACACTGGACGTAACGATCGACCAATTCCGCAAACTCCGGCTTGGGATCTCCGAAGACGAACTGCAGCGGGCCAAAGTAGGACTCAAGACCTCCCTGATCATGCAGACCGAATCGACCGGCGCCCGCGCCGGCGGCATCGCGGCCGATTATTTTCTTCTCGGCCACGTGCGCGAGCCTGAGGAAATCCGCGAAAAGATCGAAGCCCTCAGCGTGCCGCGCGTCTTAGAGGTGCTCAATCGCTATCCATTTGAAGAATTCACGGTCGTTACGATCGGCCCGCGACAGGTTAACGTATGATGGAATTCAAGCATCGACAACTGAAGAACGGTTTGACGGTCATCGGCGAAGTCAACCCGGCTGCGCAATCGGCGGCGGTCGGGTTCTTTGTGCGGACCGGCTCTCGCGATGAAACCCCCGAGGTCAGCGGCGTGTCGCATTTCCTCGAACACATGCTCTTTAAAGGAACCGAGCGGCTTTCGGCGCTGGACGTGAACGAGGCCTTCGACCGGCTGGGCGCCAAGTTCAATGCCTTCACCAGCGAAGAGAATACCGTGTTCTATGCGGCCGTCCTGCCGGAGTATCTGCCAGCGGTTTCGCAGCTCTGGCTGGAATTGATGAGGCCCTCGTTGCGGGATGACGATTTCAATATCGAAAAACATGTCATCCTCGAAGAGATCGCCATGTACAGGGATATGCCGCAATATGAGGTCATGGATCAGGGCCGCGCCTTGCATTTCGGGATTCACCCCTGCGGCAACAGCGTGCTGGGCAGCGATGACAGCATCAAGGCGATGACAGCCCAGCAGATGCGGGCTTATTTCCAACAGCGGTATGCCCCGAACAATATGGTGCTGGCCTGCTGCGGACGGTTTGATTTTGACCAGCTTTGCGAACTGGCCGAGGCCCACTCGTCAGCGTGGAAACCGGTCGAGGCTCAACGGCGGTTATTTGATTTTGAAGGCACTTTTCAGGTGCGTCACGTGCAAAACCCCAATCTGGCCCGCCATCACATCTGCCTGCTGGGCCCTGCCGTTTCGATGCAGGACCCAAGGCGGTACGCAGCCTCCCTGCTGGCGTCGATTGTCGGCGATGACACGGGGTCGCGTTACTATTGGGCCCTGACCGAAACGGCACTGGCGGAAACAGCGGTTATGCAATGCGAATCGATGGACGGCACCGGCGCTTTTTACAGCTACTTCTCATGCGACCCAAAGAATGCCGAAAAAGTGATTGAGACAGTCAAATCGGTCTATAAGGACCTGGCCGAAACAGGACTTCCCGCATCCGAAATAGAGGCGGCTCGCAATAAGATCCTGACTTCACTGACACTGAAGTGCGAGCAGCCGATGGGTCGGCTCGTCAGCCTGGGTTTCAACTGGGTCTATAACCATCAATACCGCAGCGTGCAAAATGATGTGGATGATGTCAAATCTGTCCGGCGGCAGGAAATCCAAGAGATGATCGCCCTCAAATTGGGTCGGTTCACCCAGTTTTCACTAGGACCGCTTCCGGCGTAAAGTTCCCTATCTTGCCTTTTTCTCCCCAATTATCCTGTGAACGCTTGTGTTTTGGCTGTTTTTGTGCTATAAGTAAAGTTTCCCGTATTGGGAGGGTGAAATGCAGGATAACAAGAACTTGCAGCCATTTGATAACGATATTCTGCAATCGAAAGCAGACATTTTGAAGGCCCTTGGCGGTTCGAAGGAGCAGGCGGCCCCAACGCCTCCTGTCCCGCCTATGTCGCCGGCCCCGCAAAATGGCGCTGACGATACTCGCATTGCCGATGATTTTCTGGAAGCCCAGCTAAGAGAGTCGCCAACCCCCGCTCCGCCTGCCCGGGACGAACAACCGCTGTCGGGACACGATTCCGAGGATATCCGGATCCTGCCGTATGAGGCGCTGCCTAAACGGCCCGCTCCGATCGACAATGCACCCAGCCAAACCGGCGCGGCGGCAAACAGCGAGGCGGAAAAAGATCCGGAAGTCGAATTCATCATTGCCGACGACGAAGAACTGCTTGAACTCTCGCAGGTTGACAGCGAAGAGATCCATGCCGAGAATGGCATCCTGAAGAAGACGCTTGAACAGCTTCGCAAGCACCAGGAACAGGAGCGATCGGCCAAAGAAAAGGCCATCGACCAGCTCAGGGCGATGAGCGAAGCGATCGAACCATTGCGTCAAACGAACGAACAGCTTCGGCGCCGTATCGATGAGTTGATGGTGCAAAATGAACAGTGCACTCGCGAGACCAACCAAATCCACCAGGGGCTGATACACTCGCTGGAACAGGAAAAAGCCGCGCACGCCTCTGCGGTTAAAGCGATGCAATCGCTTCAGAGCGACCTGCAAAAGACCCAAAAGGCGCGCGACTTCCTGAGCGAGTCTTTTTCGTCCGTATCGCAGCAGAATGAATCGCTGCAATCACAGATCGACCAGTTGACCCGTGAAAAAGCGAACCTGCAAGCCAAGGCCGAACATGTTGAGGCCGCAGGCTTGGAGCAAAAAAAGGAACTGGAAAATCGATTGAAGAATATCGAAGCGGCCTCGGAGCAATCGACCCTCGATCTGCGCCGTCAGAATGCAGAACTTGCGGCTGAACGCAACCGCTTGCAGGAAGCGCTGGAGATCTTAGAGACACGAGCCTCGCAGTTGCACGAATCTGAACTCCGGCGTGAATCCCGGATCAGAGAGCTTGAGGAAGAAGCCGCCCGCCGGCAGCATGAGATGCCGCGGCTCGAAGAAGAAAATCGCCAACTGCGGGCTTTCGAGATGGAAAACGCATCCTTGAGAACACAATTGACCGAAACGGAGGCGGCGCTGAGCCAAAGACAGGCCGCAATCCGCCAGTTGGAGGCGCAGCTTCGGGAACTTAAAGAGAAGATCGCATCGGCCGAACTGGAAACGCGGCAGGTTGAGGAATCGGGCCGCAAGCTCGAGCAGGAAGAGCAGATCATCCGTCGAGAACTTGAGGCGATCCGCTCCACCTACAGCAAGTACCGCCAGGACGCCGAAGAAGAAGCCGTTGAACTGAATCACCGGATCCAGACGCTTCTTGGTCAGCTAAAGAAATTGGAGGATCAGATCGCCCACCATCCCGAAGAGGTCCGCCAAATAGAGCAGGACCTGGAGTGCCAGCGACAGTCCGCTGCGCAATTGAAGGCCGATCTGGATGCGGTTTGCGGCCGTGAAAAAACGCTCCAGGAACAACTGGCCGCGATGGAGGCAACGAGCAAGGCGCGTGACCTGCAGAATCAATCGCAATGGAAGGCAGCGCAAGCGGAAAAGATCGCGCTTGAAGAACAGCAGCAGCAATTAAAAGACGACTTGGCTGACTTGCAGCGCAAACTGGAACAATTGGCCGCAACCCAAGCGGCAGATGCCTCCGCCGCGTCGGAACCGGCGGACAAGCGACTGGAAATCCTGCTCGAACCGGAGGAGGTGTCAGCGCTTATGAAGTCGCCGGAGGCCGATGAGGAAGATTTTTCGGATGAACCGGCAGAAGCGGCGGTTGACGAAGCGGCCAGTGATGTGGCGGCTGTCACAGACAAAGGCGCATTCAATCTGGCCGACTTGATCATGTCGGAACATCGCCGCTCAGTTTCTTCGCGCCGTCAGCGAATCCAGCCGATCGCGTCGGGACAAAATTCCCGAGGGACCCGGCATGTTGTGCAGCAGTACATCAAGCCCGGGCCCGACGAATTCCATCCCGCTGCGGCCAGCACCGCCGCCCGGATGTGGGAAGACAATCTGTTAACACCCTTCCAAAGAGAGCTTCTGCGTGAAGTGATCCAACGAGACATCGAACACTTGAAGGAGAAACCAATCGCTCGGAGCCAATCGCGGCCATGAGTGCAAGTTGCTGATGAACCATTCATCGCTACATTTTCCTGGATGGATCTTCAATAATCTGCCTGTCCTTCAGCTTTTATTGCTGTTCCTGCTGGTCTGTGTGCTGCTTTTCGCGGCGGCTTTTTTTGTGACGCGGCGGCTTGGCCGGCGCAAGAAGGCCAGCCGCCTTCAGACGGCTCCCTTGAAAGTGGGCGCCGAAAATTACGATATCCCAGGATTGCTCAGGACGATCGATAAACTGAAAGGCCGCCGTCAAACGCTGCTTTTGGCCGCCGGCAGCATCAACGCTCTGCCGGTCACGGTCCCGGTCAACCTGGCCATTCAGTTGGCCAAGAAAGGCAAGTGCCTGCTGATCGACCTGGACCTCAACCGCAACGCCGCGGCCAAGGTCTTTGAACTGCATAGCGCTGCATCCAGCGGAGCTTTCCACGTGTCCTCGCTGCCGACGGCGATCGAGAATCTTTTCGTGTGGCCGGCGCGGCATTTCGAAACGCTGCATCAGATGAATCTGCAGGTGATCCTGAAGGAAGCGCAAAAGAAATACGATTACATCCTTCTCTACGCCCCCTACCTGACGACGCTCGCCGACCGCAAACATATTGTCGGCTGCGTAAAACAAGCCGTCGTGTTCGGATGCGCCCCGGGCCGGGATGAGAATAGGCTGATCGAATTGCTGAACACATTCAACTGCAAGATCGTGCAGTACAGTTAATCTAAGGCAGAAGCGCAGCGGCCGCCTCGTCCACGATCCAGGTGACTTTATGCAGCACCGGCCATAGCGCATGCACCGGGTAGAGCACCGGATCCGGTTCGATGTTGAAAATACTCTTGAGCGTTTGCGCCTTTTCAGGACCGCTCACCAGGATCATCAGGTCGCGAGCGGCCTTGAGGACCGGGATCGTCAGCGTAATGCGGCTATGGCCGCCTTCCAGCCGGTAAACCGTGCGAACCATGCTATCCGTATCAAATAGCGCGTAGGTATTGGGAAAGATCGAGCCGATATGGCCGTCGGCGCCCATGCCCAGGACGATCAGGTCAAACACGGGCTGGCGGCCGTCGGCCGGGTTCATGGTGCGGCGGATCTCCTCTTCATAATCCTTTGCGGCCTGGCGGTAGTTCTCGATCTCGCCGCTGACGCGATGCACGTTCTGCGGCGGTATCGGCACGCTCTGCAGGAACGTACGCGCGGCCAATCCGAAATTGCTGTCCTTACCGTCCGGCTGAACACATCGCTCGTCCACCCAGAATAATTGCACTTTGTCCCAGTCAAACCGGGCATAGATCTCCGGCTGCGCCAGCTTTTTATAGAACAGCACCGGCGTATGCCCGCCGGAAATTGCCGTGTAGAAGCAGTCCCGCTGCTGAAGCGATTGCCGATAAACTTCGAAGAAGTGCTCCAATGCCTGCTGCGCCAGTTCCTCAGAATCCCTGACGCGAATCATGTGCGTTTTGTCTTCCAGTACGGACATTTTTGAATTCCGACCGCGTTGATTTTTTTATGTTTTGCGCAAGCGCGATGATAACGCATTTGAACCGGCGCAGGGATAGGGAAATTGCCTAGTTTGAGGAGGCATTCTTGTGCTGCAGGAAACTGGTTAGAATGGCCGAGGCGGCGATGGCGTCCAGCCGCTTTTTCTTTTTTTTGCGCGTCAGTTCCAGATCGATCGCCAGGTGATCCGCCTCGAAACTGCTCAGTCGTTCATCGTGAAAAAAAACGGGGATGCCGCCTTGACGCTCAAGCAATGAACCGAAATGCCGGACTTGTTTGGCGCGCGGCCCTTCGGTACCGTCCATGTTAAGGGGCAGCCCGACGACAACCGCTTCGATGTTCTCCTGCTTGAGCAGCGCCAGCACCCGGTCCAGCAGCACCTGCCGACTGGAGGTCTCGACCACCGAATGCGGAGAGACAAGCGTTTCGGAGGCGTCGCAAATCGCAAGACCGGTACGTTTTTCACCGTGATCGATCGCAAGATAGCGCATTAAGACCTTGAGCTTTCCAGCGTTATCCGCTACAGGTACTTGCCCTGGTGATGTTTCCTTATCTCTTCGAGCAGATCCTTGAGCCGATGTCCCTGTTCGACGGGGCACACCAGCGTCGCGTCGCGCGTATGGGCCACAATCACGTTCTTGACGCCAACCAGGGCCAGCAGATGGTCATTCTCCTCCGTAATGATGATCGAATCGCGGCAGTCGAGCAGCTCACTCGCCCCGGCCACAACGATGTTGTTGTTGGCATCGGCCGTGATCACGTCGGCAAGGGCCGCGAACGATCCCATATCCAGCCAGCGGCAATCCAGCGGCAATCCATAGACGTGCTCGGCCTTTTCCATCACGGCGAAGTCAATGCTGATCTTGGGCAGCTTCGGGAACCATTCGCAAAGGACCTGCTGCTGTTCGGGGCCGCCCCAGGCTGACTGGATCTTCTGCAGCGGCTCGGTGGAGGCCGGCAGAAAACGCTTTAACTGCTCCAAAATGGTCTGGCAGTGCCACACAAACATCCCGGAGTTCCAGAAATAATCGCCGCTGTCCACGTACGATTGCGCTGTCGCCAGACCGGGCTTTTCCTTGAAGGCCTCTACCCGGTGCACGGCGGAATGCGGCGCTCGTTCGGCCGATTTGCTCAGGCGAAGATATCCTAATTCGGTCGCCGGATAAGTGGGTTTGATGCCGAACGTCACCAGCGCGTTGGGATGCTGATTCACGAATGAAATCGCCGATCGCATGGCCGTATGAAATACCTCGGCCGGCTCCAGCAATTGATCCGCCGTCACCACGGCCATTGTCGCGGCGCGGTCATACTTGTACAGGACCGCCGCCGCAAGACCGATCGCCCCGGCGGTATCCCGGATCACCGGTTCGGCGATCACATTCTGTTTGGGAAGTTCCGCGAGATTCTCCTGGACAACGTCCACGAACTCGGCGTTGGTCAGTACGAGGATGTTGCGCAGGTCAAACAGGCCCTGCAGCCGCTCAAAGCACTTGCGCAGCAGCGTCTGACCGTCCAGGAGCCGCAGCACCTGTTTGGGCCTTTTCTGCCGGCTCAGCGGCCACAACCGCTTGCCGGACCCTCCTGCCATAATCACAGCAAAATCCATAGTTCGCCTTCCTTCGTGTTAAGCCAGAAATTCAGGATCGACTTGCGCCAGCGGTTTGATTGTTTCGGCAAGTTCCGAATAGTCCTTGTGTCCCATCAGCGCAAACGTCGCCTCTTTGCCCAACTCCACCGCCGGCTGATCATAAGCGTTGATCCCGAAGAGCAAACCCGCGATCGAGGTCGTCACCTCAAACAGGTAGATGAACTGCCCGATGCAAGATGGGTCGATGCGGTCAAACAGCACGGTCAGACACGGGCGCTTGTCGTGCAGCAGCGCGTACTCTGTCGCCAGTTTTTCGCTGTTGAGCAATTGGGACATCTTGCGGCCGGACAGATAGGCCAACTCCGGCGCAACGTCGGGCGCCGGACCCATCGCCAGGTCGCGTTCGAACTGCTTGACCTGCAGGAACGTGAACAGCTTATTATTGGGGCCTTCGCGATAAAGCTGCACCTGGCTGTGCTGGTCGGTGGTTCCCAGGGCCTTTACCGGCGTCGGTCCCACAAAGACCTCGCGGCCGTTGAGGTCGCGGCTCTTGCCCAGGCTTTCAGCCCAGAGCTGACGATACCAGTCCGACAGGTCCTTCAGTGCGTACGAATACGGCATCATCACCGAGATGTGCTTGCCGCGATTGTAAAAATGCCAGTTAATGGCCGCGTTGATTGCGGCGGGGTTGGCAAAAAATTCCTCGCGGCTGACCTTTTCGTCCATCTGCCGCGCCCCGGCCAGGAGCTGGTCGATGTCGATGCCGCAGACGGCAGCGCTGAGCAGCCCGACCGGGCTTAGTACGCTGAATCGCCCGCCCACGCCGTCCGGCACCTCAAGCGTTCTGAGGCCGGCGCTATCTGCGATCTTGCGAAGCGTGCCGGCACGCTTATCCGTTGTGGCCAATACCTGCCTGCGGCAGCCGTCGGGGCCGAGTTTGTCGGTCAGCATTTTACAAACGATGGAAAACTGCGCCGCGGTCTCGGCGGTTCGTCCGGACTTGCTGATGACGTTAAAAACTGTTTTGTCGAGCTTATCGCCGGCCCACTCCAGAAAGCTGCCTAGCTGCACCGGGTCAACGTTATCGAATACGAACAACCGCGGACCTTTTCGCTGGGCCGGGTCCAGGTTGTACATGTAAGGATTGAGGGCCGTCTGCAGCGCGATATTGCCCAGGGCCGAGCCGCCGATCCCGAGGACGACAAAATTCTCACAGCCTTTGACATCCGTTGCGGCAGCCTTGACCTGCTTGGGATATTCTTCGTTGTAAGGCAAATCCCTGTAGGGAATTGAGCCGGCCTTACGCTGGCGATTGCATTCTTTGATGGCGCCGCCAGTCTGGCGGCCGAGTTCTTTTAGCTGCTCCTTCGTTATTCCATGCTCGGTTCCGATCACATCGGAAAGGACGTTTTTGTAGTACAATGAAATGTTTGAAGCCACTTCTGTCTCCCAATTTATAGTTTATTGCTCTTTTACTCCTACTTTCCGGAGATTAGCGTATTTTAACATCAGGGATTTCGTATTGCCAGAGAGGAATTTCACTACCACGATGCTGTCTTCCCCAAGGTCCAGAATCTCTTTGATCCGTCCCATGCCGAATTTGGAATGCTCGACCAGTTCATCCACCCGGTACGGAATGGATGTCTTGACCGAGGGCACATCCTGCGGTTCATACATGTACTGGTCGCTGCCGCTGTCCCACTGCTCGCTCTGTACGGCCCTGCTTTCGCCGGCAAACCCGATCTCGTAGAGAAACTGCGAAGGCGTCGAACGGATGAACTGCCCGCGGATCACGCGATGCCGCGCATACGATATGCCAAGCGTTTTGCGGGCCCGCGTCATCCCCACAAACAGGAGCCGCCGTTCCTCTTCCATGTCTTCCGGCCCGGCTTCGATGCTGCGTTCGTGCGGCAGGACGCCATCCTCCAGGCCAACGATAAAGACGTGATCGAATTCCAGCCCTTTGGCCGCATGCAGCGACATCAGCGAGACGCGGCCGGAACTGCTATCGTAAGCATCGCTGTCGCTGTACAATGAAACCATTTGCAGGTAATCGGTCAGGTTCGGCTGTTCGACCCGGCGATCGTACGCGGCGGCCGCGCTGATCAAGGAATCGATGTTCTCGATCGCGTCTTCATCGCTGCCGAACGCCCCGGCCAGGCCGCTGGCGGTAAAGACCTCTTCCATCAGAGGCGCTGTCGGGCCCTGTACCTTTTGCTGAAATTGAGCGATCATCTGCGCAAATTCCTTGAGCCTCAGACGTGTCGGGCGATTGATCGTCTCCACCTGCTCGGCCCGCAGAGCGGCGCTTAGCAGAGAGATCCCCTGGATGCGGGCGAATTCCTCCAGCCGCTCGATGCTGGTTTTGCCGATGCCGCGGCTGTGCGTTCCGATGGCCCGGTCAAACGCTACGTTATCCTCGGGGTTGGCCATGAGCTTTAGATAGCTCAGCAGATCGCGAACCTCCTTTCGGGCGTAGAATTCGATGCCGCGCACGACCTGGTACGGAAGCTGCCGCTGCACAAAGGCCTCCTCGATCGCGCGGCTCATCGAATTCACGCGGTAAAAGACGGCGATCTCGTTGGGATCGATTTTCTTTTCGATCATAGCCTGCGCCTGCTCGGCCACATAGCGGGCCTCAGCGTTCTCGTCATCGCAGGTTTGGATCTCAATGTCCTGGCCGGCGGGGCGCGTCGCGATCAATTTCTTTTGCTTACGCCGCGTGTTGAACGCGATCAGTTGATCGGCCTTGCCCAGGATATTGGGCGTCGAACGAAAATTCTCCTCCAGTTTGACTACGACCGTCTCGGGCCAGTCCTTTTCAAACGCCAAAATATTCCCGATATCGGCGCCGCGCCAGCGGTAGATCGCCTGGTCCGGGTCGCCCGTCACACAGATATTGTGATGCGCCAGCGCGATGCCTTTGGCGATCTGGTACTGCGCCCGGTTGGTGTCCTGGTATTCGTCGATCAGCAGGTAATGGAACCGATGGCTGAGGCTTTGGCGGACTTCGGGATGATCGCGGAGCAGAAAGGCCGTCCGAACCAGCAGATCATCGAAATCCAGGGCGTTGTTCAATTTTAAAATTTTCTGATAGCGGCGATAGACCTGCGCGGCGTTCTTTGTAAAATAATCATGGGCCCGTGACTCGAAGTCTTCCACGTCCTCCAGTTCATTCTTGAGGCGCGAGACATATTCGAGCATTCGAGCCGGCGAGAAACTGGCAGCCTCCAGTTTGCTGTCCTTGATGGCCTCTTTCATACAGCGCTGCTGGTCGCCGGCATCGAAGATGCTGAAATTGGCCTTAACCTGCGCCTCTTCGGGGTAGCGGCGCAGGATCCATACGCACAGTGAGTGAAAGGTGCTCAGATAGACGCCGGAAGCCGGTGTCGAACGCTCGACGCGCAGGCGCATTTCCTCGGCCGCTTTGTTGGTGAACGTGATGGCGCAGATGTTCCAGGGCCGCACGCCGGAATCGATCAATTGAGCAATCCGGCAGGTGATCACGCGGGTCTTGCCGCTGCCGGGACCGGCCAGCACCAGCAGCGGCCCATCTTTATGAAGCACCGCTTGTCGCTGTGACGCCGTCAGACAATCTATCGAAATCGAGGGTGTCAATCATGGTCCTCCGTGTTCATTTCTTGTTTATGGAACGGGCCGATATTAGAGGGCATCACGGCCCAAAAGTCAAGAACGCGGAAGTAAAATATGAATTATTGCGCCGGCTGGGCCGATTGCTGCTGTGCCGGCTTTTTGAAGATTTCAATTTCCATCTTCTTGAGTTTTTCAAACAGGTCCGGCCGTTCGATCTGGATGCGCCCGATCAGGCTCATCCGCATGTATTCCGGGTAGCCGGGGTCATTGATGAAGGCCAGGAAGGCCTGGTAACGGAACCAATCCATCGGCGGCATCCCCATGCGGCCGGGCTCCCCCTTGCCCATGTCATTTTGATAAATATCCCAAACTTCCTGCGCCATGTTCTCGCGTCCGGCCGCCTCGTTGTCATTGTGCAGCGCGTAAAGGAAATAGCCTTCGCGCAGAACCGTGATGATGAACTCCGTGGCGTCATCGATCGTGATATCCTGCAGTTCCTCCCTGAGCCTGCTCCGCACGAAGGTCATGAAAGGAAGCTTGTATTCGGGCCGTTCCATCCCCATTTCATCGACCAGGTGTTCCGTTCGCAGCCGCTGGTAAAGCTGTTGGGCCACCCGCTGGTAGCCGGCCTGATAAAACATCAATAACGCATTCTCCAGGAAATTCTTGTGACCACCCCGGACCGCTTTGGGATTGCCCTTTTCAAGGGACTCATATTTGACAATAATGTTCTTCCAGCTTTCATCGCAGCTCTGGAACATCCGCAGGTCCGGCAGCGTGTACAGCGAAGGCGGCTCATTCGGCACGTCGTACAGGACCACCGTGCCCGTCCGGTAGAGCATCTGCAGGCTGTGGAAAATGATGCGATCGGTGTTTTTTTCTTCGACGCGGTATTGACCGATGCGTCCGGCGGTATCCAGACCGAGCTGCGCCCAGTACATCGCGTGCACCGCCGGGTGCTCCCAGTTGAGCGGCAGCCGTTGGTTCGTCTCCAGGTCCATCGGGCCGTACTTTTGATTCAGTTCGATCATTTTCTTAATATCAAACTTCCACGTATTTCGCAATTGCCAGGCCCTGGCAAAAAGATCGAATTTGCCAAACGCTTCCGTGCCGCGATACTGTTCGATCAGGTCAGAGGCGTCTTTGCTGAAGCGTCCGGGTGTCTGCCGAAGTGCCGCGTAATTGTTCACGAGTTTCTTAAGGTCGCCCAGTGCCGGATCGGATCGCTGAAGCTGATCGACAAAAGCCGCGATCTCGGGATCCGCCATGATCTCCTCCAGCGTTTGGGGCGATTGCCAAAGCGCCTCGAAGAGCGCGTTATCGGGTTTCTCGCCCAGCAGCGCCCGCATCGAAAGCGCGATCTCGCGCTTATAGAAGCGGTGGCAGTCATCTGAGATGTCGCCGATCTTATGCTGATAGATCCAAGCCAGCGAACGGTAGAGCGAAATGCTGTTCGGATTCAAGGGAATCGCGCGGTCGCGCAGCAGTTCGCATCCATTCTTGACCCATCGCCAGCGTTCCTCCGGCTGCGTATTCGGGATCGCGACGGAAATATTATACGCCATGTTCCAGGCGTGAAAATCCCAGACCTGCGTAAAGCGCGGCTGCAGCGTCGTGATCCAGTCGGCAAGCTGCTTGGCGTCAAAGAATTTGCCTTCCTGCTTGAGCGAATCGGCACGCATCCACAAAATATCGACGATCAAGCCGCGAAACGCCCCCATCGCGACCGTAGCGAACGCCAATGAAGGCGGCGCGTTTTCGAGCGATTCGTTGGCGGTCAATCCCATTTCGGTGCGCGCCTTGTGAATAGAGGGCAGCCGCGTCGAAGCCGCCGTCAGCAGGCTCAGCCCGATTGCCGTACACAGAAGGATGATCAGCCAGTCTTTCGCTCTCATGCGATTTCCTTATACCACTGCTTTGGCGACCTCTCGCCGATTGAAGATCACGATCCCCAGCAGCAGCATGAGCATGGCCTTAATCGCCAGGGTCAGGCTCGCCGCAGCAGCCAGGAAGGTCCAGCCCAGCGTGCGGCCCTCCACGATATAGCTGCCCGGGTTATAGACACCGTCAAATTGCGGCAGCAGCCACAGCAGCGGCTTGACCGTGAATGAGTAAATGATGCCGACCGCCGTTTGCAGGCTGCCGATCGCATCGACAATAAACCCGTTGGTCAGTCCCGCAAAGAACACCACCAGGCAGATCAGGATCGTGACGGGGAAGGATAACCAGGTCGAAAGGGAAACGCCCACCACGGCCAGGAAGATGAGCCGTACGAAGATCAGCAGGATCGCCCGGAGATAATTGCCGGCAAACCCGCCCGTCTTGTAGAGCACTTCTACATCCTGCGGGATCACGGTCGTCTGGTTGAGAGTGGGGTCATTGTAGAACGCAAGCCCGAGGTGACCGTCCGGGGCGATCACACTTGCGGAAATCGCGAATTCCTGAGCCGCCCGCACCGTGTCAGTGCGGTCCACCGGCGGTACCGGGGTTTTGATCTGTGCGCCAACCTCGAACTGCCGCAGGTCGCCAACACGCCACCGCGAGAAGATCTTCTGATCCGGCGGCTCGGAGACGGCCTGAAGCTTGTAGCGGACAAAAATGACGGCGTTGGGATCCTGCGGGTTCTTGATCCTGACATTTTCGAACGACCATTCCTTGACCTGCCCGGGGTCCACCTTTTGTTCCTTCATGGATTCCTGGCCGTAAAGTTCGCCCAGGATGCTTGCGAAACTCATTCCCTCCGGCAGTTGGTCCTGCTCCTTCAATTTATCATAGCGTTCCTGGGCGCGCCGGGTCAATTGTGCCTTATCCAGTTCGGTCTTTATGGCCACGCGCGACGTGAAAAACTCCGCCTGGGTCTTTAGACGCTGCTCGGCCGGGACATCGGCGTACCGCCAGATCAGCAGGATCAGGACAAACACGGCCACGCCAAACACAGCCAGCAGCATGGCATCGAGAAGGACGATCCCCAGGAGCTTTCCGGCAAGCAGTTCGGCCCGCCGGATGGGCTTGGTCAGGACCAGGTAGATGTGCTTGCGCTTCAGATCGTTGCTCAGCGTAAACGCGGCAATCGCAATCGTCAGGACGCAAAGCAGAAAGCTGATCAGGCCCAGGCTATAGCTGGTAAAGGTTTGCAGTTTGCCCAGCAGCGTGCCGTCTCCAACCATGATCCGGCCCATGATCGGCAGCAGCACCAGCATCAGCAGGATAATGACGACCGCAATCTTCATCCGCAGGGCCTGGGACAGCGTATTCCTGGCAACCGCCCAGATGCTATGCATGGTCCGGCTCCTCCGGTTTTTGAGGCCGGGTTATCTGTGTCTGACCGCCATCCGGACGATTCACTAATTCGTCAAGGATGGATTTTTTCACCGGCGGCGCTTCCTGCATTTGGGCTGGTGCCGGGGTTGAAACCGACTCGGTCGTAACCTCCTGCGGCTTTTCCACCAGCCGGCTCAAAACATTCTGGTCCGGCGATTCATGCGCCGCCGATACAGCCTGCGGCGTCTCCATCACTGGCGCGGCCTGCTCGACATCTGACCCATCGGGCAGTTTGACCGACACCAATTGATCAAGAACGCCCGAACGCGTCACGGGTTTATCGGCCAGGAACCCCTGGATGCCGGTGCCGACCTCGGCGCCGCTGGTCCGCTGATTCTCCTGGCGGGCCTTGGCGATGATCCGCACGAAAAAGCTCTCCAGTTTGTCCATTGGGTTTTCGACTTCCAGCGACTTGCCTTCGGCGGCGGCGATCTGCCGGATTCTTTCCAGCGCCGGTTCGCTCAATTTCTTCGTTCGGATCTGCGTCTCATCGCGATGCTGCAAAAGCTGACGCACGGTCCCCTCCACCTGCATCCTTCCGCCGTAGAGAATGCCGATGCGGTCGCAGATGTCCTCGACGTCGGCCAGCAGATGACTGCACAGCAGGACCGTCTTTCCCCGCTGGGCCAATTCGACGAACAGGTCCTTCATCTGGCGCGTCCCCAGCGGATCCATGCCGGAAGTTGGTTCGTCCAGGATCAGCAGGTCCGGGTCATTGATCAGAGCCTGCGCCAGACCAATGCGGCGGGCCATGCCCTTTGAAAACGTGCCGATCTGCCGATTGCCCATCCCCGAAAGCCCGACCATTTCCAGCAGGGTTTCCACGCGGGCCTTTCGCACCGATGCAGGCAGCCCGAAGATGCGCCCGTAGAAATGCAGCGTCTCGCGGGCCGTCAGGTATTTATACAGGTACGATTCCTCCGGCAGGTACCCAATGCGGGCCGAGATCTTCGGATCGCCCACGGTTCCGCCCAGCACGAACGCTGCTCCTTTGGTCGGGTGCAGCAGGTTCAGCAGCATCTTGATCGTCGTTGTCTTGCCCGAGCCGTTGGGGCCCAGGAACCCGTAGATCTCATTGGGGCGAACCTGCAGGTTCAAATCCTCGACGGCGATGACCTTGGCGCGCCCCCACCAGTCGGGAAAAACCTTGGTGAGCGAAATCGTTTCTATAACGTATTGACTATTCTGCATTTGAAATCTGATCTGAAATTGTTTCGAATTTCGACATCCGTATTTTGAGTTTTAGACATTTTGTTCCGTGTGCGGCTGCAGGTGTTCGCCGAAACGCACCAGCCGGGCGCTGTTAAAGATCACCGCCAGGGCGCCAAACAGGTGCAGGACCGCCGCCATGATGAGCGACACCCAGCCCATCGTGATGGCGATGATGCCCAGGATGATGAACAGCATGCCGAACAGCAGATTCTGATTAATGACGGACCGCGTCTTGCGAGACAGCAGCACCAGGAACGGCAGCCGCCGCAGATCGTTGCTCATCAGCGCGATCGAGGCCGAATTGATGGCCACATCGCTTCCGGCGGCGCCCATCGCGATCCCCAGGTCGCCGGCCGCCAGCGCCGGTGCATCGTTGATGCCGTCGCCGACCACCGCCACCAGGTGCCCGTCTTTGCGGATCTTTTCCACCACCGCCAGCTTGTCCTGCGGCAGGCAATGCGCCTTGAAGTCCGTGCAGCCCAGTTCGGCCGAGATGCGGTTGGCCACCTCGCTGCGATCGCCGGTCAGCATTGTCACGCGGCTGACCTTACAGTCCTCGAATAATTCCGTGACCGCCTGCCGCGCCTCGGGACGCGATTTATCCTGCAGGCCGATCCAGCCGATGCACTGGCCGTCGGCGGCCATGTACAGCGTGCTGAAACCCTGTTCCTCGTGCAGCGACGGGTCCGAAACATTGCGGACATCGATGCCGTTTTCTTTGAGGAACGAGTCGCGTCCGACCATGACCTTCTTGCCGCCGACGCGGGCAGTGACGCCTTTGCCGGGCGTCTCCCGGAACTGCTCGGCCTGCGGGAACGCCACGTTGGCTTCACGGGCAAGTCTGATGACCGCCCGTGCAGCCGGGTGCTTACTCATCTGTTCCGCCGAAGCCGCCAGCCGAAGCATCTCGGCCGGCTCAACCCCCTGGGCCGGTTCCAGTTTGGTCACGTACAACTGCCCTGTCGTCAGGGTTCCGGTCTTATCAAACACGACCGCCGTGATCTTTCCGGCGATCTCAAGCAGGGACACGTTCTTGATCAGGATCCCCAGCCGCGCCGCCGCCGACAGCGCCGCCACCATCGCCGTAGGCGTCGCCATGATGATCGGGCACGGACACGAGATGACCAGGATGCCGATGGAGTATTCGATCTTCTTGGTGAAAAAATAAACAATGCCCGCGATGATCAGCACCGTGGGGATGTACCATTTGACATAGCGGTCGATCATCCGCATGATCGGAAGCTGTGTCTGCTCGGCGCCGATGATCAATTGCTGCACCTTGCCCAGCGTCGTATCCTCGCCGACCTTGGTAACGCCCACGTCCAGCACGCCCGTCAGGTTGCTCGTTCCGGCAAAAACCTGCATGCCATTGACCTTATCGACCGGCAGCGATTCGCCGGTGATGGTCGCTTCGTTGACCGTGCTGATGCCGCCTTTAACAACGCCATCGGCGGGGATATTATCGCCGGGACGAACGCGGACCATGTCGCCGGGCTTTAGCTCGCTGACCTTGACCGAGCTTTCATTGCCGTCGGCCCCGAGCAGATTGGCCGTTGTCGGCGTCAGCTTGATCAGCGATTCGATCGAGGCCCGCGCGCCCAATGCCGTGCGCGTCTCCAGCAGTTCGGCGATCAGCATGATGAATGCCACCGTGCCGGCCTCCACGTACTTGCCGATGGCAAACGCCGCGATGACCGCCAGCGCCACCAGTTCATCCATGTGCATGTGCCCGTGCACGATGCCCTTGACCGCGTGGATCACGATGGGCAGGCCCAGCAGGATCGCCCCGATCATGGCGATCACCTCGCTGATGTCCGACGTGTTGCCGTACAGCCAAGTCAGCCACGGGATACGGGCCAACTGGCTGTTGACGATCAGGATAAAGCCCGCCAGCGTGCCCAATAGCGCCAGGCTGACGCGGTATTGCCTGCCGTTGGACAACGGCGTTTCCTGCGGACTTTCCAGTTCATGCGCCTTGATGCCGATGTGTGTATGTGCCATAGTTTGACTCAGTCTCTCGTTTATGAATTAAGGCTTTATCTCAGCAGCCTCTCTCTTGGCCTGTTCTTTTTTGATATTCGGATCGCGGCTGAGCATCACGCGAAGTTCGCGCCTCTGCCCATCGGCGGTCGGCTGGATGATCATCTTTTCTTCGGCATTGGCCAGTACCTCTTCGACCGCGTCCTGGTAGATATTTTGCAGCACCAACTGTGGCCGATTACGATATTCCGGCAGCAGTTTCTGCAGGTACTCGGCATTGGCCCTGGCGTTGTTGACCACCGTGGTGCGATCCGCACGCGCTTTGGAAATCTTTGACTGCACCTGCCCCGAAAGCTGCGCCACCAGCAATTCCTGTTCTTCCGGCGAGAGGTCGGATTGCTTGAGCTTATCCAGAATGGCCTCAGCGCCCGGCCCGGCGGTATCCGTCAGCAGCTTTTCCTTATAGGACCAGGCGTCGATGCGGATCTGTTCGCTTTCCTGGCTGGCCTTGGTCGAGGCCTGGAACGCATCTTCCACCTGCCGCGGCCAGACGATGCGGCTGGTCCGTACGCCGCTTACATAAATACCGCTTTGCATTTCGTCCAGCTTTTGCTGCAGTACCTGCTGAACGTCGACGCCGATGCCCTCTTTGCTTCGGATCGCCTCGTCAATGCTGTACTGCACCATCGTGCTGACAATCGCGTCCGAGGCCAGGCTTTCCAGCATCGGCTCCAGCGTCGGCGCAGCAGCTTCCAGCATATCCTGACCGGGCTTGCGATCGGGCATGTAAACATTTTCAAAAAACAGTTGGGGCGAGCCGATCTTATAATTGACGATCCATTTCGAATGCACGATGTTGTAATCCGTTCCCGAAAGGCCCTCGACCTTGTCGTTGCGGGTCAGGGTATAACCGTCCATCAGCGGGTCCAGCGGCCCGGTCACCTGCGAGGCGGGACGAGGAGTCAGTTTTTCCTGTTCGCTTTCAAAATACCAGAACTTATCGATGCTCAGCGACTGCTCTCGCGTCACGGGAATGCGGATGATCTCATTGATCGGCTCCGGAAATGCGAAATGAAAACCGGGCTTGAGCACCGGGTTATCCGCCGGACCCGTAATTTTGCCGAAAAACAAAACCAGCGCCTCTTCGTCCTGCTGCACCTGGAAGATGCCGCTGAACAAAAACAGAACAAGCAGCACGATCATGATCAGCTTCAGGATCGTGAAACTAACTTGCAGTGCCCGCGTGAGCGACTGGCCCGCCGCGTCCAACTGGTCCTGCAGCGAACGCTCCTGCTGGGGCCCGTGATCCGAACAGCATTTGTCATGGTGATGGTGATGCTCTGCCATTTTTACTTCCCTGTTTGCGAAGGTTGAGTAGTTGCGCCCGAGGGCTGTTTAGGCGTCAGGTCCGGGAGCTGCTTGAGCAATCCGATCGGCTCGGTCTCAACCCCCAGCACGATCGTGCTGCGTTCCTTGAGGATCTTTTTCAGCGCCTCCAGATCGCGCAGGAACATCGCCAGTTGCGGGTCGGCTTCCAGCATCTTGTAATATTTGGCGGCCTCGGCGTCGCCGGCGCCTCGGATGGCCTTGGCCTGGGTCTCGGCCACCGCCAGCAGTTCCTTCTGCTTGGCCAGCGCATCGCTGCGAATGCGTTCGGCCTCGGCATTGCCCTCGGCCAGGATGGACTCGGTCTTGCGTTTGCGGTCGGCCTTCATCCGCTCAAACACCTTGTCGGTCACTTCCTTGGGCACGCTGATCTGCTTGATGCCGACGACCTTGATCGCCATGCCGTATTCGTTCATGGCCTTATCGCGGATCGCCTCGGCAATTTCGGTTTCGATCTGTTCAAACTGGATCTTGCTGCGGTCGGTGTTGACGAATTCGCTGAAGTAATGCCGGCCGACAATACTGTTCTGAGCGTTCCTCAAGAGCGTCTTGAGGCTGTTTTCGGCCCTGCTTACGTCTTTAACGGAAATGAGGAACTTTCCCGGGTCGGCAATGGCCCAGACGGCATAACTTTTGATGATGATCGGTTCGCCGCCGGCCGTGGTGGTCTCTTCCTGCGGCGTATCGTCGAACAGGCGGCTGCGCGAATCGAAACGGTGTACCACTTCGACCGGCTTGGGCCATTTGAATTTCAGCCCAGGTTCCGTCACCGGCCGTATCGGGTCACCGAACCGCGTCACAATGACTGTTTCAGTCTCACGCACCTGGTACATCACCGCCGACAACAGCAGGATGATGATCACGACCACAACACTGATAATTCCCCAGACATTTTTCATTGCTTTGACCCCGTTTATGCGTTCGCGTTACTTTTGTTCATCCAGCCCAAGCCCCATCTCGTACAGCGAGTCCTTGAGGCTTTCCTGCAGGTCCAGGATAAAGACCTGGCTGTCGTCTTTTTCGGCCACGACCACGTACTTGCGCACGTTTTCCAGCGCCTCTTCCAGCATCAGCAGCCGCTGAATCCGCAGGTACATCTCGGGCGAGGCCTGGTAGCTCTGCAGCTGACCGCCAAACCGCAGGCCGTCGCCCTTGGCCAGGTTGGCTCGCTCAAAGGCGTCACTTTCGGCCGCGCGCAGCGTCGAAAAGATCTTGCCCTTCACCTGTGTGATCGCCTTCTGCAGCATTTTTTGCATTTCATCCGTCTGCACGGAACCCTGTTCCTTGGTCCGTTCATAATTGATGGACATCTCGTAGAGCGCATCGACGTCCGCGATCGAACCGCCCAGTTCCGTGAGCGTGCGGTTGCGCTGCGCCAGGGCTTCGAGCACCGTGGCCTGCTTTTGCTGGAGCGAGGCGATAACGGCCTCGTATTCCTTGGCGACTTCCGGCGGCGGGTGCACTCCCTGGAGGCCAAGCGTTACGATCTCCACGCCAAGCCCGGCCTGGTCAACCGATTTTTGAATGCGGTTCTGCAATTCGCGTGCGGCCTCGAGACGCCCGGCCCCAAGCAGGCTCTTCTGGAGGTCCATGCCGCCGCCTTCGTCCATTTCGATCCGCGCGCTGGCGGCAAACCGCGTCAACTCGCGATAGCAAATGGATTCAAGAAGCTTCTCACCGTCGCTTTTCTCCTCAGCGTTAGATTGATCTTCTTTATCGTCGCGGTAATTATATAGAAACGCCCGCATATCCTTGATGCGGTACTGGATCGGCACATTCGCCTGCACAATGCTGACCGGCACGGCGCCTTGCTCCTGCTTTGTGCCTGTATCCACGGCAACCAGCAGGTTGTATTCTTCCTCGTAATGTTTCTCGCCCCAGAGAAACGCCTTCTTTTCGTTATCCTTTTCGCCTTCCTTGTAGCCGATGGAGATCTGCTGGATCTGGTCCGTGGGATAGATGTAAACTTTTTCGATGGGCCAGGGATATTTGACATGAATGCCGGCTCCAATATCCCGCACGGGTGTACCGTAATATTCGACCACCCCGGCGTACCCGGGACCGATCACCACGAATGAACTCATCAGGTAAAGCACCAGCGCCGCAAACAGGATCAGCGGCAGGACCGCCTTTTCCAGCAGCTTATAGAACCACGTCTGTGAGACCTTGAATCCAAATTGATAATCGATGGTATGCGCGACCGTATGGAGCAGGCCGCCGGGCTCATTGAACAGGCCAAGCAAACGGCTGTCAAACGCGGTGCGGCTGTATTCGCCCGGCACCCGCGGCCGATAAATGTCGAGAATTGCATTGAGGAGGATTTCGGCGCCCAGCACAACCATGAGCCATGGGATTGCGTAGTTCAGCAGAAGCAGGCCTTGCGGCATCTTGTAATTTGCCAAAGCCAATGATGCCGCCAGTATAAAACCGAGTATCGCCACGGTCAGCAGATAACTGCCCCCGGCACGAAGCGGTTTCCATTCCTTCTCCGCGCTCATGCCCGTTGAATAACGGCTGAATAGAAAACAGACGAAGGAAATCGCCACCATCAACACCGCGCCAACCAGCGGGTCGCGCGGAACAGTTCCCATATTCACAAGAACTTTATTATAAAACAGGAACAGGCCCATCACGATCTGGTAAAGTCCGATGAACACCGCCGCGAATGGGAGGATCCATTTTTCAAAGAATTGCAGCCGTTTCTGGGCCACCGCCAATAGGGCCATCCGGTCAGCCCCGCCGGAAAAGATGGTTTCCTGCTGGACCGTTTTGGACAGTTGGCTCATGTCCAGCTTTTCCTGTTCGGCCAATGCACGCTGGTAAAACTGAGCGATCAAAACCACCCATACCAACAAGCCCGCCAGGATCTGCCAGCCCAGCAAGTGCATCGGCAGGATACCGGCGAATGCCCCATAAACCAGCGTGAAAACAAAGAAGATCAAACTCAAGATAAAGGCAATAATCGAAACTGTTCTGGCCTTGCGCGATGACAAATTCATGTCCCTGTCCCTATCCTGGTAGTTTTACAGTCGAACCTTTTCCATGGTCAAAAGGTAAAGACTATAATATTTTGGCTTCAAAATGCAATGTCCGTCTTTACAAAATCTTTATATAGCGTAAAATAATACCCTATAAACAGAAAACCTAGTGATCCTAATTAAAGGGAAAACCTTGTTCATCAAATTGCTGACCATTGCCAAAAACACCTTTATCGAAACAATCCGACAACCCATCTACGCTGTTATTATTGTCTTCGCCCTCATTCTGATGTTGCTTGCGCCGTCAATCAGCATGTACACCCTGGACGAAGATGTCAAACTCCTGAGGGAATTGGGCTTATCTACGCTCTTTTTAGCGGGATTGTTCATAGCCGTTTTCGCCGCCACCAGTACAATTACCGAAGAAATCGAGTCCGGCACGATTACAACCGTGCTTTCCAAGCCCATCAGCCGCTCTGTTTTCGTGGTCGGCAAGTTCTTCGGTGTCGCCGGAGCGGTGACAATGGCCCATGCCCTGCTGACCATGTCCTTCCTGATGGCCACCCGCCATGGCGTTCTGGAAACTGCCTCTGATGAGATCGACTGGACGGTCATTACCGCCGCAGCCCTTGCCTTCGGGGGTGCATTTCTCTTAACTGCTTTGATTAATTATATTTATGATTGGAACTTCTCCTCCACGGCGATCGTTTTAAGCACGATTTTCTGTACCTTTGCTATTATTTTTCTGCTGCTGGTCGATAAACACTGGAAGTTCAACCCTTCCGAAAACCAGTTCGAAACATTTGACCTGGTCGCCTCGGTACTGCTCTTAATGGCCATCATCCTCCTGGTGGCACTGGCGACGCTGTTTTCCACGCGTTTCAATGAAGTGCTGACGTTGACCTTCTGTGTGGGGTTTTTCCTGCTTGGACTCATCAGCGACTGGGCCTTCGGCCGGTTTGCTGTGAAGAATCTTGGAGATGTTTCATCCGGTTTGTGGGACAAGGCCGGCATCCTGTTGGCCAAAGCGGGCGTAATTTTGATCCCTAATCTGCAGATCTTCTGGGTCAGCGACGCGATCTATGAAAAAGGCTCTGTTCCGGCGGATTATCTAATCATGGCCGCTGTTTATACGGTGCTCTATACGGTTGGCATCCTGGCACTTGCTATCGCCTTCTTCCAAAAACGCCAGGTCGGCTGATTCTCACCATGGACTGATACGGATTCGCACTAAGCAGTTTGTTCACGGATTATATCCGTCTTTGCCGCCCTTTCCCTCCGCCATTCGGCTCACGGCCAGACAGGGATACCCGCGTTGCATTGACTGCCGGAATGGCATAGTCCCATCGTTGCAAATGGCAGAACAGACTTGGCCGACGGTAAGATGCGGGAGAGATGCGAGGAAATGTAAGTAATTTACTTAGTTAGAGTTACGTTAAATATTATGGGGCATCGCAAAAAGTGCGGATTATGCTGGTATTAAATTTGCAAACAGGGACAATTTTATATACGCCCATTTGCGCGTGTGATACCCTTTCAGGGTAAGGAAGAGGCAGGCGTGGAAGCCTGCCCCTACCGATTGCGGCTCTGCGTGCCGCGAAAGAACGGTCGGACTAATGAGAGTTTAGATAAATAATGGAAATTTAGGAGAGTTGAGATTATGGCAGTCAAAGACTTAGCTTTTCAAGGCGATGCGCGGAATGCGCTGCTGGTTGGAGTGGAGAAACTGGCGGCGGCGGTGAAATCGACGCTTGGGCCCCGCGGGCGATGCGCAATCATCGACAAGGGCTGGGGCGGTCCGACGGTGACCAAGGACGGCGTGACAGTGGCCGAAGAAATCGAGCTGCACGATAAGGCCGAGAACATGGGCGCCAAGCTCGTGAAAGAGGCGGCCAGCAAGACCAGCAAGATCGCCGGAGACGGCACGACGACCGCGACGGTGCTGACCGAGGCGCTGTTCAAGGAAGCATTTAAGAACGTGGCGGCCGGCGCCGACGCGATGGCGCTGAATCGTGGGATGCAGAAGGCGGTGACGACGGCGATCGATATGCTGTCGTCGATGGCAAAGCCCATCGATATCACTAAGAAGGATGACATCGTGAATATCGCCAGCATCAGCGCCAACAACGACACGGAGATCGGCAAGAAGATGGCCGAGGCGTTCATGCGGGTGGGCAAGGACGGCGTCATCACGATCGAGGAAGGCAAGAGCCTGGATACGACGGTCGATTACGTCGAAGGCATGCAGTTTGATCGCGGGTACCTGTCGCCGAACTTCGTGACGGATGTCGATCATATGACGTGCGAGCTGAGCAAGCCGTTCGTGCTGGTGTATGAAGACAAGATCGCCAACGTGCAGAAGCTGGTGCCGCTGCTGGAGGCCGTGGCCAAGAGCAAACGGCCGCTGCTGATCATCGCCGAGGACGTGGAGGGCGAGGCGCTGGCGACACTGGTGGTCAATAAGCTGCGCGGGATCCTCAACGTGGCGGCGGTGAAGGCGCCTGGTTACGGCGACCGCCGCAAGGCCATGCTGGAGGATATCGCGATCCTGACGGGCGCTCAGCCGATCTTTAAGGATTTGGGGATCGAGCTGGACAGCGTGAAGCTGACGCAGCTCGGGCAGGCCAAGCGCATCACGATCGATAATGACAATACGACGATCGTGGAAGGCGCGGGCACGACCGAAGAGATCCAGGGGCGCATCGCACAGATCCGCAGCGAGATCGAACAGACGACCAGCGACTATGACCGCGAGAAGCTGCAGGAACGCCTGGCTAAGCTGACCGGCGGCGTGGCGGTGATCAAGGTCGGTGCGGGCAGCGAGGCCGAGATGAAGGAAAAGAAGGCTCGTATCGAAGATGCGCTGCACGCGACGCGGGCGGCGATCGAGGAAGGCATCGTGGCCGGCGGCGGCGTGTCGCTGGTGCGCTGCATCGACAGCGTCAAGAAGCTCAAGCTGGCCGGCGACGAGGCGACGGGCGCGGCAATCGTGGCGCAGGCGCTGCGGATGCCCTGCTACTATATCGCCGACAACGCCGGAGCGGTGGGCACGATCGTGGTCAACAAGGTTGCCCAGGGCAAGGGCGGGTTCGGCTATAACGCGGACAAGGACGAGTTCGAGGACCTGATCGCCGCCGGCGTCGTTGACCCGGTGAAGGTGACACGGATCGCCCTGCAGAACGCGGCATCGATCGCAGGACTGCTGTTGACGACGGACTGTATCGTGACCGAGAAGCCCAAGGAAGAAGGTGCGGCCGGCGGTGGAATGCCCGGCGGCATGGGCGGCATGGGCGGCATGGGCGGCATGGACATGATGTAATATCAAAAATCAAAAATAAAATATAAAAAATAAAATACACAGGAGAGTTTGATATGAAGTTAGTACCGTTGGAAGATCGAGTTGTTGTGAAGCCGCAGGAAGCAGAGAACAAGACCGCCGGAGGGATCGTGCTGCCGGATACAGCCAAAGAGAAACCGCAGATGGGCAAGGTGATCGCGGTCGGTCCGGGCAAGACGCTGGACAACGGCAAGCGCAGCACGATGAGCGTGAAGAAGAATGACGTGGTGCTATACGGCAAGTATGGCGGCTCGGACGTGGAAGTGGACGGCGAGGATTACAAGATCATCCGCGAGAGCGAGATCCTGGGCGTCGTGGAAAAGTAATGCGACTTTTTAACGCTGATTACGCTGATTACTCTGATTCAAAAAACGATTAAAGGATCAGCGACGATCGGCGAAATCTGTTTACAAGACAATTGAATAGACCGGAGAAATAAGCGATGGCAAAACAGATGATGTTTCAGGAAAATGCGCGGGCGCAGTTGAAGGAAGGCCTGGCGCAGCTTGCGGCGGCGGTGAAGGTGACGCTGGGGCCGACGGGGCGGAATGTGCTCCTGCAGAAGAGCTTCGGCTCGCCGCGCGTGACGAAAGATGGCGTGACCGTGAGCAAAGAAGTGGACCTGCCGGAACCCTTTAAGAATATCGGCGCCAAGATGGTCAACCAGGTCGCCAGCAAGACCAGCGACGTGGTGGGCGACGGGACGACGACGGCCACGGTGCTGACGGAGGCGATCTATAATGAGGGCCTCAAGTACGTGACCGCGGGCGTGAACCCGGTGGCGATCCAGCGCGGCATCAATAAGGCGGCTGGCGTGGTGACGGATTTTATCACAGCACAGGCCAGGCCCGTGAAGGGACATGACGATATCGCCAAGGTCGGCACCATCAGCGCCAACAACAACCCCGAGGTCGGCAGCATTTTGGCTGACGCGATGGACAAAGTCGGGCGTGAAGGCGTGATCGAGGTCGAGGAAGGCAAGGCGATGCAGACCGAACTGGAGGTCGTCGAAGGCATGCAGTTCGATAAAGGGTATATCTCTCCGTACTTCATGACCAACCCGGACACGCTGGAGGCGGTGCTGGAGGATGCGTACATCCTGCTGCACGAGAAAAAGATCTCGAGCCTGCGTGACCTGCTGCCGCTGCTGGAGAAGATCGCGCAGATGGGCGCCCCCCTGCTGATCGTGGCTGAAGACGTTGAAGGCGAGGCGCTGGCGGCGCTGGTGATCAACCGGCTGCAAGGCGTGCTGAAAGTTTGCGCGGTGAAGGCGCCGGGGTTTGGCGATCGCCGCAAGGCCATGCTGCAGGACCTGGCGATCCTGACCGGCGGCCAGGTCATCACCGAGGACCTTGGCATCAAGCTGGAAAACATCGAAGTGACGCAGCTTGGCAAGGCGGCCAAGATCGTGATCGGCAAAGAAGAGACCACCGTCATCGAAGGCGAGGGCAAGAAGAAAGACATCACGGCGCGATGCGATCAGATCCGCAGCCAGATCGAAAAAACGACCAGCGATTACGACCGCGAGAAGCTGCAGGAGAGGCTTGCCAAGCTGACCGGCGGCGTGGCGGTGATCAAGGCCGGCGCCAGCACCGAGACCGAGATGAAGGAACGCAAGGATCTGCTTGACGACGCTCTGCACGCCACGAAGGCAGCCGCGCAGGAAGGCATCATCCCGGGCGGCGGCACGATCTATCTGCGGGCGATCCCCGAGGTGGAAAAGGCCAAGAGCAAGGCGCGCGGGGATGAGAAGATCGGCTTCGACATCGTGATGAACGCGCTGAAATCGCCAATACGGCAGATCGTGGACAATGGCGGCGGCGAAGGCGACGTGGTGGTGGCCGAACTGATGGAAAAGAACGGCAATATCGGCTATGACGCAGCCGGCGGCCAGTACGTGGATATGATCAAGGCCGGCATCATCGATCCGGCCAAAGTGGCAAGGATCGCGCTGCAGAACGCCGCGTCCGTGGCGGGGCTGATGCTGACGGCCAACGTCGTCATCACGGACCTGAAAGAGGACAAGGAAGAAAACGCCGTTCATGGGGCGATCTTCTAAACGATTATAAAGACAGGCTGGGCCCGAAATAAAAGGGCTCGGCCTTTTTTAAAATCCGAGATGATATAAGTAAGCGTTCACGCTTGAGCGTGTTCGGTGCAAGAACAAGCTGAAGCCTGAACTCTTACAAGAGGATTGATATGGCCAAGAGGGATTATTACGAAGTGCTGGGAGTTGAAAAAGGCGCTTCCACGGATGACATCAAGCGGGCATATCGCCGATTGGCCATCAAGTATCACCCTGACAAGAACCCGGGCAACAAGGAGGCAGAAGAGAAGTTCAAGGAATGCGCCGAGGCCTACGAGGTTCTCGGCGACGAGGAGAAACGCAAACGCTACGACCAGTTCGGTCATGAGGGGCTGCGCGGCTCGGGCGTTCATGATTACCAGCACATGAACGTGCAGGATATCAGCGACATGTTCGGCGATATGTTCGGCGACATGTTCGGCGATATCTTTGGCGGCGGCCGGCGAGGCGGTCGCGGAGGCGGCGGCCGGCGCGGTGCGGCGCGCGGGTATGATCTTGAGACGACCGTCGAACTGACGCTGGAGGAAGTGGCAAAGGGAACCGAAAAAACGATCGAATTCACGCGGCAGGATACGTGCCCGGACTGCAGCGGGACCGGCGTGGCCAAGGGCAAACAGCCCAGCCGCTGCAACACTTGCGGCGGCAGCGGGCAGGTGCAGCGTGCCGGTCTGGGCGGATTCTTCCAGATGGTTTCGACGTGCCCGCAGTGCCAGGGGACGGGCCAGGTCATCACGGATCCGTGCCGCACGTGCCGGGGCCAGGGGACGGTACCGAAGAAACGCTCCGTGACGGTGAAGATTCCGGCCGGCGTGCACGAGGGCCAGGGCATCCGCATCGCCGGTGAAGGCGAACCCGGCCGAGGCGGCGGACCGCGAGGCGACCTGTACTGCTACGTGCGGATCAAGGCGCATCCGTTCCTGATGCGGGATGGGTCGAACCTGGTGGTCACGGTGCCGCTGAGCTTTACGCAAATGACGCTGGGCGCGATGATCGATGTGCCGACGCTGGACGGGACGCGCAAACTGAAAGTACCCGCCGGGACCCAGCACGGAAGCATCCTGCGGGTGCGCGGACAAGGCCTGCCGGAAGTAAGAAGCGGATACAAGGGAGACCTGCTGGTACAGGTGGCGGTAGAGATCCCAAAGCGGCTCAGCGCGGAGCAGGACAAGCTCTTGCGTGAGTACGCCCGGACGGAGGAAAAGGACGTAAACTCCGAGAGCAAGAATTTCTTTGAGAAAATTCGTCAACATTTTAACGGCAAATAACTCCTGAAAAGCGTATTGAGAATCGTCGATTGACGATGGACGATCGAAATAATGAGACAGAATCATGAGCAAAGAAGATAAGAAAGCTGAAAAAAAGATCGAAGAGCTTGAAGAACAATTGAAAACCCTTCAGCAAGAGATCGAAACGCTCAAAATTGAAAAGCAGGATGTTTTTGAACAGCTTCAGCGGGTTGGCGCCGACTATGCCAACTATCAAAAGCGCACGATCAGGCAAATCACCGATTCGGTCGCTTATGAGAAGAAGGCGATCATCCGTTCGATCCTGCCGTCAATCGATAATTTCGAGCATGCGCTGGCACACGCGATCGCGACGCAGGGCGAAGAGGACAACCTGGTCAAAGGCATTCAACTGGTATTTACGCACCTGCTGGATGCCCTGAAGGCCCATGGCGTGGAACGGATCGAGGCCGGCGGCAAGAAGTTTGACCCTGTCGAACACGAGGCCATGATGCAGCGATGTGAACCGGATAAGCAAGACAATCTCGTGCTGGAGGTTTACCAGACCGGCTACCGGATGGGTGACCAGATCGTGCGGCCGGCGAAGGTGATCGTCAATAAACTGTCTGCCAGTGGGGCACAGACGGAACCGGTGGAACCGGCTGAAGAAACAACGGACGTTGAATAATTGTAAACTGTATATTGCGGGTGGACCGATGCCGACATACGAATATAAATGCAGCGGATGCGAACAAGTGGTGGAGATCTTTCAATCGATCACGGCCAGGCCGGTGAAGAAGTGCCCCCTGTGCGGTAAGCTGAAACTAAAGCGCCTGCTGGGAACGGGCGCGGGGCTGATATTCAAAGGATCAGGCTTCTACGCGACGGATTACCGCAGCGAAGGCTACAAGAAAGCGGCTCAGGGCGAAAGGCCCGCGGCCCCGGCGGATAAAAAGGAAACCAAGACGGAGACGAAGTCCGAGACAAAGACAGAATCAACGTCTCCGGCAAGAGACAAGAAAACAGCGTAAGCGCGAGCCGGCTTGATGAACTGTTCACTTAAAAGATCGTGTTCAAATCCGAAGCCATCAGTGTTCCAAAGCCTGTGGTCGCAGCCAAAACGATGGAATCGATCGAAAAACCGCCTTCCCTTGCTCCCACTTTAAGTACAAAGCTGCACTGTGTGTTTGCAGCCAGATCGGCGGCTGTGATGCCAATACGCCTGTCAAGACAACCACGTCCAATGGTCGCCAAGATCGGACCATTGCCGCTCCATTACTCTCGCGGCTAAGATGGGACGGATAGCTCCAAGGCAGAGGTAGAACCCTGCCTCTGCCAGAGCACGCGTTATTTAAATTCGCTGCGGGCAATATCTAACACTTCGAAGTGCAACTCGCCTTTTGGTACGACTGCGGTCACTTTGTCCCCCACGCGGCTGTCGAGGATGGCCTGGCCGATGGGCGAGAGGATGGAGATGGAGTCGTCGGTGAGGTCGGCGTCGTAAGGGCCCAGGAGCTGCCAGGTTACCTTGTTTTGAGTATCCAGGTTGAGCAGCGTGATGACCGCGCCGAAAGCGGCCTTGTCGAGGGGTGCCAGGGTGCAGTCGGTGGGCTTTGAGAAGTTGAGCTTGCCGCGAGTCTCGCCGAGACGGCCCTCGACAAAGCCGAGGTTCTGTCGGCCGTAGATGTATTCGCCGTTTTCACTGAGGTCGCCCTGCTCGCGAGCCTCGCCGACGCGTTTTCGCAATTCGACGGCCTCCTTTTCGAGCTGGGCCAGTTCCTCTTTGAGCTTGTTATATCCCGTTTGTGAGATCGGGTGGATTTCCATAATTCCGTCACCACTTATCAGTTATCAGTCATCAGTCAACAGTCATCAGTCATCAGTCATCAGTCATCAGTTTCATTTGAGAGGCACTATAACAGAGGATGTTTCGATTTTCAATTTGCGATTTCAATTTTCCATTTTAGTCAAATCCGAATTCGGTTTATCCTTTATGGTGCGTTTTCGATTGACAAGCCTTGTGTACGCAAGTAGGATACCGGGCTGTTTAATTGCTTATTGATGATAGATGATTGACGACTGTAAATAGATACAGGAGATGAGTTTATGGTAAAGGTGACGTTGATACGGGGTGACGGGATCGGGCCTGAGATCGCGGAGGCGGCGCGGCGGTGCATTGATGCGACGGGCGCCAAGATCGAGTGGGACGTGCAGGAGGCGGGGGTGGATGTGATGGCGACGGCGGGGACTCCCCTGCCGGAAGCGACACTGGAGAGCGTGCGGCGAAACGGGGTCGCGCTGAAGGCGCCGATCACGACGCCGGTGGGCACGGGGTTTCGCAGCGTGAACGTGCACCTGCGGCAGATCTTTGAGTTGTACGCGTGCGTGCGTCCGTGCAAGAGCTACCAGGGCGTGCGGAGCCGGTACGACAATATCGATTTGGTGATCGTGCGCGAGAATACCGAGGACCTGTACGCGGGCATCGAGTTCGAGAAGGGTAAGGCCGAGACGCTGGAGCTGATCGAGTGGCTCAACGCGCACAGCAGCCGCAAGATCGGGCCCAATACGGGCGTGAGCATCAAGCCGATCTCGGTGGAGGGGACGACGCGGATCGTGAAGTACGCGTTTGAGTATGCGCGCAAGAACGGACGCAAGAAGGTGACGAGCGTGCACAAGGCGAACATCATGAAGTACTCTGACGGGTTGTGGCTGGAGATCAGCCGCAATGTGGCCAGGCAGTACGCGGATATTGAGTTCGAGGACCGCATCGTGGATAATATGTGCATGCAGCTTGTGCAGAAGCCCGAGCTGTACGACGTAATCGTGCTGCCGAATTTATATGGCGACATTTTGAGCGATCTGTGCGCGGGGCTGGTCGGCGGGCTGGGGGTGGCGCCGGGGGCGAACATCGGCAACAAGGGCGCGATCTTCGAGGCGACCCACGGCAGCGCACCCAAGTACAAGGGGCTCAACAAGGTCAACCCTGTGGCGCTGATCCTGAGCGGCGTGCTGATGCTGCGGCATCTGGAGATGAACGACCAGGCGGACCGGCTGGAGAAGGCTGTGGCGGACGTGATCGCGGAAGGCAAGTCGGTGACGTATGATATGAAGCCCGAGCGCGATGACCCGACGGCAGTAGGAACGAAGGAAATGGCAGACGCGATTATCGCAAAGATGCGATAATCGCAAAATCCGAAATTCTAAACTCTAAATACTAAACAAATTCAAATTTCAAAATCTCAAATAAGAAACAAGTAAGAAAACAAATCATTGAATCAGAACGCGTTTCGAGAGATCGTTTCGGGGAAAGACCGGCGGCGGCGGGCGGCGCTGCTGCGACCGGGGTTGCGGGTGCTGTCATGGGGCTGGGCGGCGATCATCCGTGCGCGAAACGCGGGGTATGATGGAGGGTGGCTGCGGGTGTATGACGCAAGCGGAAGCAAGGCCAAGCAGAGCTTGACCGTGGCACCCAATAATGGACAGAGAACAGAGGACAGAGGACAGAGGACATGCACGGGCCAGCCGCCCGTACCGCCGGTTATCAGCGTGGGGAATATCACGACGGGCGGGACGGGCAAGACGCCGCTGGTTGTGTGGTTGTGCAATTACCTGCACGGGCGCGGGGTAAAGTGTGCGATTTTGACGCGCGGGTATAAGACGTGCCCGGGCCAGGTGACGGACGAGCCGGCGCTGCTTGGCAAGGCGTGCCCGGCGGCGGCGGTGGTGGTGGACCATGACCGGGTCGCAGGGGCACGAAAGGCGATCGAGCAGCACCATGCCCAGGCACTGGTGCTGGATGACGGGTTCCAGCATCGACGGCTGCGGCGAGACCTGGATATTGTGGCTGTCGATGCGACGTGCCCGTTTGGGTACGGGCGGATGCTGCCGGCGGGGTTGCTGCGGGAGCCGCTGTGCGGGCTCAAACGCGCCGGGGCGGTCGTGATCACGCGTTTTGACCAGGCGGACGAAGAGCAGGTCAAGCGGCTGGAGCAGGAGATCCGGCGGCTGGCGCCGCGTGCGGCGGTCGCCAAGGCGGTGCATCGGCATACGCACGCGGTGACGGCGGGCAGCCGGCGGATGACGATCGAGGAACTGCGGCAGCGGCCGGTGTTTGCATTTTGCGGGATCGGCAATCCGAAGGCGTTCTATGACTGCCTGGCGCAGCAGGCGATCCGGCTGACGGGGACGCGGACGTTCGATGACCATCACCCCTACACGGACGGCGAGATGAAAGACGTGTTCCGGCAGGCGGCGGCCAGCGGCGCCGAGGTGATCCTGTGCACGCAGAAGGATTGGGTCAAGAGCGCCCTGCTGGCGCCGGCGATGAAGCCGGTGTTGGCGTATATGGCGATGGAACTGGAGTTTGTGGAAGGGCTGGAACCGTTGAAAACGCTGGTCGATGAAACAATAGAAAAATCCGAAATACGAAATCCGAAATTCGAAACAAATACAAAATCATGAAATTCGAATGTTCAAAACAGGCAGACACGGGCAAGATGCCCGTGCCACGATGGAAGAGTTCGTATGAGTTATAAGAAACTGCTGAAGGCGGTGACGAACCTGGGATCGCCGCGCGTGCTGCTGGTGGGCGATTTCATGCTGGATAGCTATATCTACGGCGATGCGCTGCGGATCAGCCCGGAGGCGCCCGTGCAGGTCCTGAAGGTGGTGCGGAGAGAATACGCCGGGGGCGGGGCCTCGTCGGTGGCGGCGGACGTGCTGGAGCTTGGGGCCAAGTGTTATTGCGTGGGCGTGATCGGCAACGATATGAACGGCCGCAAGCTGATCGAGATACTGAAGACGCGCGGGGCCGAGACGGACGGCATTGTGGTGCTTGAGGAGCGGCCGACGATCACGAAGGAGCGGATGATCGGCCTGGCGCAGCATCGGCACCGACAGCAGCTTTTGCGGATCGATGACGAATGCACCGACGGATTGACGGACAGCCAATACGAGCGGCTGATGGGGCTGTACCTGGAGCAACTGCCGCAGTGCGATGTGGTGTGTTTGCAGGATTATAATAAGGGCCTGCTGAGCAAGGATTTCTGTCGATTGCTGATCGAGGCGGCCAGGACGGCGGGCAAGCGGGTGCTGGTGGACCCGCCGCTGCACCAGGACTACAGCAAATTCATCGGCGCCAGCCTGATTACGCCAAATCGCAAGGAGACAAGCTGTGCGGTGGGCTTTGAGATCAAGACGATCGCTGACGCCGAGCGCGCATCGAAACTGCTGCGGGAATCGCTGCAGCTGGAGATGACCGTCATCACGCTGGACAAGGAGGGTGCGTACCTGCAGACGGCGACCTTGGGGCAGCATCTGCCGACGCAGGCGCGGACGGTCTATGACGTGACGGGCGCCGGCGATATGATGCTGGCGACGCTGGCAGTGACGCTGGCGGCCGGCAACGACCCGGTAACGGCGCTTCAGCTTGCCAATATCGCCAGCGGCATCGAAGTCGAAAAGTTCGGCGTGGCAACGGTGAGCGTCGATGAGATCGTCAACGAGATCATCTCGACGCATCGCGGCAAGGTCGGCAAGATCCATTCCGCCGAGGACCTTGTCAAACAGCTTGCGTTTCATCGGCAGCACAAAGAGACGATCGTGTTCACAAACGGGTGCTTTGACGTGCTGCATCGCGGGCATATCGAATATCTGAAGTTCTGCCGGGACAAAGGCGATATCGTGGTCGTCGGGCTAAACAGCGACGCATCGGTGCGGCAGCTTAAAGGGCCGCAGCGCCCGATCAATAATCAGCATGACCGGGCGGCAGTGCTGGCGGCGCTGGAATGCGTGGATTACGTGACGATCTTCGAAGAGCCGGACCCGCTGAATATCGTCATGAAGGTGCATCCGGATGTGCTGGTGAAGGGGCAGGACTGGGCGCAAAAGGGAGTGGTTGGCAGGGAGTTCGTGGAGTCGTACGGCGGGCGGGTGGAACTGGCGCCGCTGGTCGATGGCAAGAGTTCGACGGCCACGATCGAAAAACTTAAAGGACTGCACGAAGAGTAATTGACGGTGGACACGGTCCACCCGGCGAATGGCAAGTCCCGAGATTTGAAATTTGAAATCAGTACTGTCCCATTATAAGTCGAATAAGGACAGTTGGTTACAGTTTTGCTGCTCTTTAAAATCATAGTCATATCCTGTAAGTGCTTGTTTTAGCGTGGTTTTCTCGAAAAGTAAGATACTGATGATTTGGAGTATT
>JAJFTK010000092.1 GCA_021372945.1 Planctomycetaceae bacterium
TGCTGCGCCAAAATAGCTTGCCTACCGTTGGGACAACTTATAAACTACCTGTAATTAAGCCTGAACAGTATTGAAATGTCAAAGAGCAAAAACCGAGCCGAACAGGATTGGGACAGTCACCTATTAATTTGTAACTCATTGTATAGCCCGGACTTAACTGCGTTCATTTTTTGTTTTTGAAAATGGGGGGCAGTGGGGCTGTTGAAAAAGTCCCTTGCCTCCCGTATAATACCATCTTACATTGATAAGCACGTAATATCAAGCACGGAGGTTTGATTGTGATAGGCAAGCAGCAGCGTTGGCAGGAGGATTTGTTCGTGGCAGCCGGACTAATAATTGCTTTTTTGAAGCAATCATCTTATGATGCGTCGCGGGTGAATTATTGCGGGATTCGGAATTGAAACACTTTAATGTTCATTTTTTGCCGGACGATTTGACGGCGGTTATCCACGAGGGCGCGTCTCTTCTTGAGGCGGCCGCGCAGGCGGGCATCATTCTGAATACGCCTTGCGGCGCCGCCGGCCGCTGCGGCAAATGCAAAGTCATCTTGATGCCGGCAAAGAAAGAGGTACAGGCCTGCGAATACCTGGTGCATCACGATCTTGAGGTCGTGGTTCCGCAGACAAGCCGATTCTTCCGGCAGAGGATCCTCGAACATGGGATCCATCACAAGGCGGCCCTGGACCCTTCGGTCAAAAAGCTGCACTTGGAGGGCCCCATCGCTGACCCCGATGCTTTCTGCAGCCGGCTATCTTCGATCCTTGGCGAAGGGATCCATCTCGAGAACTCCGCTAATGGTCTTTTGGAACGTCAGGAGGTTCTAAAGAGTCAATCGGTAACGGCTGTTTTGACTCATCGAAACACAGACGCAGCGCCGCCGGAACAAACACGCTGGTGTCTATCCGGCGTCGAGCCGGGCGACACAAGAGGCAAGCTATATGGCCTGGCGGTCGACGTGGGCACTACCACGGTTGTCGCGCGGCTGCTGGATCTAAACACCGGCCGCGAAGCCGCGACGGTTTCCTGCGGCAATCCCCAGGCAAGATACGGCGCCGACGTCATCAGCCGGATAACACATTCTGAAAAAGACAACGGCTTAACAGAGCTGCACCATAGCATCATCGCATGCCTGAATGAATTGATCGAACAGGCATGCGCCCAGGCGGCAATCCAGAAGGAAGACATCTACGAACTGGCCGCCGTCGGCAATACGACAATGAATCATCTGCTGCTGAATTATCCCGTCGCCCAATTGGGGCAGGCGCCCTACCGGCCGCATTCGCTGTTGGCCGCAAACCGTTCGCCGCAGGATTTCGAACTCGCTATGAATACCGCCGGCAACCTATATACCCCCGCCAACATCGCCGGCTTCATCGGCTCCGATACGCTGGCTGCCGCCCTGGCCTGTCAAATGGATGCTGCCGAAGAAGGCACCTTGCTCGTGGATATCGGGACCAACGGCGAGCTGGTCCTGTCGGCAAACAAGCGAATGCTGGCGGCCAGTTGCGCCGCCGGACCGGCCCTTGAGGGCGCCGGTATCGCTTGCGGAAGCAGGGCCCAGGCAGGCGCGATCGAACGCGTGTTGGTCCAGGACAACAGGATCGATGTGGATGTGATCGGCGGCACAGAGCCGGTATCTATTTGCGGCAGCGGTCTAATCGACGCCACCGCGGTCATGCTCACACTTGGGATCATCGACTTCAGCGGCCGCTTTACCGAGCCGCAGGAACTAGATGCACTTTCGGGCAAACTAAAAAACAGGCTGATCGAGATAAATGGTATGCCTGCGTTTGTCCTGGCCGGAGAATTCGATGGAAAAAACTGGAACAACCCTGTTTATTTGACCCAAAAGGATATCAGGCAGGTCCAGTTAGCCAAGGCCGCCATTCACGCGGGCATCCAGCTTTTGCTGAAAGACAATGGCCTTCAAACAACCGCCATCAAGAAACTGCTGCTTGCGGGCGCCTTTGGCAACTATATTCAGAAGGAAAGTGCCGTTCGCATTGGTTTGCTGCCGAATATTCAGATAGACAGGATTCACTTTGTAGGGAATGCCGCGGGAACGGGGGCCGAAATGATCCTGCTCAGCCGGCCCGCCAGGAACAAAGCCGCTGAATTGTCCAGGCAAATTCAATATCTCGAAATCGCCCACCAGTCTGAATTCCAGACCGTTTTCAGCGACAGCTTGCTGTTTCCAGAAAAATAGCGAATGCAAAAAAGGCTTTTAAGGGCCCTTTTTGCATTCGCCAGAACGTATTCGATCGCTGCCCATTTAGGCGCAGCGCAACGGTTTGCTGCGATCAGATCCCTTAGGAGATCTTGTTCCTGACCTTCCAGCGAGCTTTGCGCTTCTTGCTGCCGATCTTTCTTCTTCGCCTTGACTTAGCCATTCGGTTCTCCAATGTTTTTAATGTTTCAAAATCCGCGACAAACGGGTATTATAGTAGATCCATATTGAATTGCAAGCATTATTCGACAGGAGTAAACCCGTGATCCAGTGCAAAGACTGTGAACATTACCAGCAGGATGAACAGGGCAGACGAACCTTTCGATGTGACCCCTTTGTGAACATTAAAGAACCTGAATGCCTGATGAAATGGCAGTTGCTGAGACTGGATCTTTTGGTTTCGCACTATCAGACGATGCTGACAATGCAGCAAAAACTCGCTCCGATGCAGGACAAGATCCTCAAATATGTCAAAAAGGAACTGGATGACATTGATGAAGCCGATCGCTGGAAACTGGACGAACCGGACGAACCTGATTCCCCGTTCCCTGCAGTGTAAGCCCAATTCCAGGCAAACTCCAAAACCCGTAAGATCAATTGAATGCAATAGCTTGCAACCTGTAAACGTTTATTCACAAGAAAAGCAGCCCACGGATGAGCAGCTCGAGCTTGACCGGCTGATCCTACGGTGCAAAAAAGGCGATCCGCAGGCGTTTGACGAACTGGTCAAACGTTATTCAAATCGCTGCTATGCCTATTTTTACCGGCTTACAGGAAGGCCCGACCAGAGCGAGGAACTGCTCAGCGAGCTGTTTGTCCGCCTGGTCAGAAAGATACGTTCGTACGTGGACGGTTCCTTCGAAAAGTGGATGTTTACGATTGCCTCCAACCTGTTCAAGGATTCGCTTCGCAAGCAGTACCGCCAGAAGCGTCTGCTGGAGGAGAAGGCGGAGCTGCTGGCACAGAACGAAGGGTCGCCGCGGCAGTGTCCCGAACTTTTCGATAAGCTGCAGCTGGCCATGGAAAAGCTTGACCGTGAGACCGCCGAGATCCTGAACTTGAGGTATTACAGCCAAATGAGTTTTAAGGAATTGGCCGAGGCCCGTAAAGAGCCGATCGGGACAACGCTTTCAAAGGTTCACCGCGGTTTAAAAAAATTGCGTATGATAATGGACGAACTATGAACGGCAAAGAGAACATCGATCAGTTATTGCGTCGCTTCATGACAGGTACCGATGCCGCCCAGGCGGCACGCGAGATCCGCGCGGGTGACGAGGTTTTTCGGACTCATCCCGCACCGGAAATCAGCGCGGACCTGCTGCATTCGATCCAGTTGCGAGCCGCGGCGCAGTTAAAAAGAGAACAGGTTCACCGCAGGGCGTTCTGGGGCTCGGCGGCGGCCGTCGCGGCGGTCGCTTTGCTGACGGGTATATATTGGCTGACCGCCGCAAAGCCAAGCCCTTCGGCCCGGCGCACCTACGTTGCCTCAACCGGTGTTGATCTTTTAAGTAAGCTCAAGCTGCACGATGCGATGCTCAGCACGATGGATGCCGAGTTGACCGATCTGGCCAAATCCATGAATGAAGTGCAAAAAGATGTTCCCTATCACGAGGATTGTCTTTCGATCGATCTTTTGGAACTTGAGGAATTGGAATTGCTGGCTTCCAATACCGATTTTTGGAAAGGATAATCGCCCATGAGACGTTCTTTGTACGGATGCTTCCGTCTGTCCGTGATTCTCGCTTTGGCCGCGGTTTGCCTGGCGGCGCAGGAGCAGCCGCCCAAACCGGAGCCGGCCGCTTTGCCTCCGGCAAAAGCTGAACCTCAACCCAGCGATATCTGGCAGGAAATCTCTTTCGATTCGGCGCAGGACTTCGATCTAAACGACGCCCGCGTCCAGCACATGCTGGATGAACTGAAAAGAACGGACCCGCAGAAATCCGAATACCTGTTGAAGCTTCAAACCCAAAACCCCAAGGAATTCGTGGAGGCGGTCCGCGCCGAGATTCGCAAAGCCCTGCAACCGAAGCCCCCTGCCGCCGAGCAATCCGCCGTGCAGGAAAAAGAGCCGAAGCAGTGGCAAACCCAGTTGCAGAAACGGCACGAAGCCTTCATGGAATGGTTCTTAAAGGAATATCCGGCTGATCACGCCGATCTGATCAAGCTGCGTGAAACGGACGCGGAAAAATACGTGCAGCGTGTGATGGACGCGATGACGATCTACGAGCCCATTCAGCGGACGCAGAAAATGGACACGGCGCTTGCGGCCGTCATGAAGAAAGATATCGAGCTGCAAAAAGGCCGGGACGCCCTGCTGCTGCAGATCCGCAAGGCCTCGAGCGAGGAACAACCGCGTCTGCTCAAGGAATTGAATGACCTGGTTGCAGCCCAGTTCGATACGATCGTGCAGAAGAAAGAACTTCAGTACGAGCTGCTTCGCAAGCGTCTGGCAAAGCTCGAGCAGCAGCTCGATCAGCAGGCTTTAGAGTTGGAGAACCTTAAGAAGAACAAGGCCCAAACCGTAGAAGAGCATGTTAAAGAACTGATGAGCCGCTCCGAAAAAATAAGCTGGTAGACTCATTTGCTCAAGCTGATGGATTGGCGACGCCTTCGGTTTTGCTTTGGGGAGCGACGGTTTCGCCGACCAGCCACAGGAATGGCGCCTGGCCATGAAAATCACCCAGCGTCCGCGGCCGATTCAGATAAAACTCGATATCATCCTGCTGGCCGGTTCCTACGCAGATCTCCCGCACCTTGCCGTCGCGGTCAACGTGGGCACAAAGGGCCCTGGTCGCCTTTTCAACCGCCGGGCGGTAGGTCTTTTCATCGAGCCAGCCGTGATTGACTCCGACCGTCATGGCATAAGCAAACATGCCGGTGCAGGAACTCTCGGCCCAGGAATACGGGTAATCGATCAATTGGCGCCACATGCCATTTTCCGATTGGAAGGCCAGCAGCGACTTGAGCATCTTTTGATAGCCGGCCATGATCTGGGCATTCAACTTGTGCTCCGCGGGCAGGGATTGGAGCACTTCAGCCATACTGGCGGCGACCCAGCCGTTGCCTCTGCCCCAATGGTAATGAAATTGCGGCCCATGGTAAAATAGTCGTCCCTGAGAAAGTTTGTGATTTGTATTGAAAAGCTGGTTTGGCGTTGGTTTATGGTTTATTCGGCTGATAAAATCGGGTATAATTTTGCAAGCTTTCATGGAAGATGCGTTCAAAATCTTGCAAAAAGGATTGG
>JAJFTK010000121.1 GCA_021372945.1 Planctomycetaceae bacterium
ATGCAAGGTCAGAATTTGAAAAAAACAGAGCCATAGAAGCGGACAAAGAGAAAATCATAAATCTTTAGAAAAAGAAAGGCAGTTCGCCCGGAGATCATGAGTTAAAAACAAATTGCGACACAGCCTCTACACCCCCGGCTATTGTCTTTCATCCCTGCGGGATTGGCCTTTCTTCAAAGCACCTCAGCCGCTCAAGGCTCATTTGGCTTTAAGTTTATAGCTAATCAGATCTCCCAGGATTGGGAGTGTTTGATGAATTTGTTTTGGACGAGCATGCCGATGACGGTCGGGAGGATGAGGGCCAGGGGCAGGAACCATTGGTGGTAGAAGACCAGGTCGTGAATGTTGTTGGTGGCGGGGACGACGACCCTGGTTTCATACTGATACAGGAGGGCCAGCAGGCCGGTGATCATGATGACGCTGCCGCCCATACTGGTAAAGAGCATGACGGAGACCTTGAGCAGGATGAAGGAGATGAGTCCGCCGGCGACGACGCCGATGACAGCACCCGCCCAGAGGTACATATCCGGCAGGCCGCAGGCATACCAGAGGCCGCCGGTGATGATCCCCCCTGCCACGGCGCCGAGCACGGAAACGCACCACTTCATCAGCGGGACGGCCAGGATCGCCAATAAAATAAAACCAAGCACACCGCCCCAGATGGGCTGGCCCATCTGTCTGCCGCCGATGATACCGGCGCACATGCCGATGAGGCCGAAAGCGATCACGACCAGGACGCGGAAGATGCGCCAGCCGTAGAGCATATAGACGACTCCGACCGAGATGGCGATAACGGCGTGAAGCCAGGTGAGCTGCGTGATCTGGTCCCAGATAAAACTGAGCGATTCATCAACGGCAGAGACGTATTGGGTTTGGGGCTGAGCAGCAGCGGCGGCTAAGAAAGTCGGTATCATTTGTTACCTCCCTGAGGAACGGTTTGAGCAGCGTCTTGTTTTTTCTTTTTTTTCGGACAGAGCCAATACTGCACGAGGGTGCCGAAAATGAGCATGGCAATCAGAACGCCGCCGACGAGGGCGGTCTTCTGTTTGAGAAGCGAAAGCGGGTCGCTGCCTTTGTAGAAAAGCAGCAACATCATGCCGGAGGCGAGCAGGATGCAGCCGAGCATGGAGCAGCCCGCGGCACAGACCAGACGCCAACTGAACAGCCCGGCGCCGATGACGCCCAGGCCAACCATGAGGGCGATGGACTTTTGGCCCGAGGGCACGGCACGAAGATAGTCCAGCGTGCCCTGCGCGCCGGAAGAGACGTACTCTTCGACGCGGGTGAGGCTCTGCGAGAAATCGAGCGATTGCGGGCGCTGGTCGCTGCGGTTGCGGACGGGCTCGATATCCCTGAGCGCGTGCAATCCGGCCGGCACGAACAGCACCAGGCCGGCGGCCAGCAGGCCCGCCAGCAGCACGATCATGAATTTATAGAGCAGGAGACTGAGGCCGAAGACGACGACGGCGCAGATGACCATGGGGATCAGGGAGCGGTCGGTCCAGAGCCAGGCGCAGAGCAGTCCCAGCAGCGCCCCGACGATAGCGGCGATGAGCCTCATCCAGCGAATGCCGCCCAGCCAGATCAAGAGGCCGCCGCCGGCCAAAACAAGCGCCGGCGCCAGCAGAATGACCGGCAGCAACGCCATGATCTGCTGCTGAATCTCAACAAACGGATGTGTCATAGTCTCCAGCAATTATGAAAGCGGATACACCGTTTTCCTAATGTATCGTCAAGAAGGCGGAATTTTCGATAGAAAAGTCTGTGCACCAAAGCAAGAGAGCCTTTTTTGGACAGGATTTACGGGATCAACAGGATTTTAAAAGCCTGCTGTACCGATACCGGCAGAATGCCGTGGCCGCCGAATCGGCCGTGCAATCATTGACTTTGCGGAGAAAGAGAGTAGAAGATTGCTGCAATTGTACATGAAAGCCTGGATGCCGGATCGAGTTCGGCATGACAGCGGAAGGATCTCCTGCAAAGTGAAAGGAACGTTATGAAAGCGTGCAGCCTGTTGTTATTGTTCGTTGGATCACTGGTCATCGGTGCCGAAACGCCTTCGCCGTGGAACATCCCGGATTCGAACGAGGTCCGTCACCTGTCGGAGGTTTATCTGCGGGATGTGTGCATTTTGCCGGATACGGCGACGGGGACGTATTACATGGTCGGGGCGGGGCGGAACAGCGTGCGGGTGTACACGAGCAAGGATCTGAAGACGTGGCAAGGGCCGCAGACGATATTCCGCACGCCGGAAGACATCTGGGGCGATATTCAGGTCGTGAGCATCTGGGCGCCGGAGATGCACAAGTACAAGGAGAAGTATTATCTTTTCCTGACGTTCGATACGCGCAACAAGCTGCCGGAGCAGTGGCGCGATTGGCTGCCGCGAGTGACTCGCGGCTCGCAGGTATTGGTCGCAGACAAGCCCCAGGGGCCGTTTAAGCCGTTTGCGAATCATTCGACACTGCCGACGGATATGATGACCCTGGACGGCACGCTGTGGGTCGAGGACGGCGTTCCGTATATGGTGTTCTGCCACGAGTGGGTGCAAATCAAGGACGGCACGGTGGAATATGTTCAGCTCAAGGACGACCTTAGCGAGACGGTGGGCGAGCCCAGGCGGCTGTTTCACGGCAGCGACGGCAAGTGGAGCCGCAAGTCGCCGGAGTATGGATGCCATGTGACGGATGGGCCATACCTTTACATGAGCAAATCCGGCAAGCTGTTTATGATATGGACCAGCGGCGGATATACGGGGTACACGGTGGGGATCGCGATCTCGGACTCGGGCAAGCTGGCCGGCCCGTGGAAGCAGCAGGATGAGCCGGTTTATCAAAAGCAAGGCGGCCATGGAATGCTGTTTAAGACGTTCGAGGGCAAGCTGATGATGGTGCTGCACTCGCCGAATGACCCGCAGGCCCAGCCGCATATCTTTGAAATGGAAGATACTGGCCAGACGCTGAGAATCGTCAGCGAATTCACGGGGAAATAGGGAAGGACTTTCCGTGGGCGCAAAAAAATAACTCCCTTTGGGGAGGGAGTTAAAAGAAATGCGGATGAGAGGAGTCGAACCTCCATGGGCGTTAAGCCCACAGGCACCTGAAGCCTGCGCGTCTGCCAGTTCCGCCACATCCGCGGCAAGGGGGCAATATACCTGTTTTTGAAGCCGCGTCAAGAGTTTTTGATGTAAATTTATCGAGACGAGTTCACTAATTCAATCGGGATAGTCCTATAACAAGAGATAGTTCCGTCCAAATGTGACTCATTTTTGTCTTGATTTAAAAAACCCAAACGCCTACGATTTCATTAGGTCAAAGCCACGCGGTTCATGACTTTCACCGGGGGAATATACCTTCTGCACTTGATGCAAGTTCATTGTGATTTGAAAGGGTAGAGAGCATGATCGAAGTGATTGCAAGACGCATCCTGGCAGATCTTTTTGGGACTATTGCGGATATGCATTCTCCCTCTTCAGCTTCTTTTTGAAGGCTAAGTAAATTCCTGTAAAAATAATGGCAGAACGGCTATGTACTTTATATGCCCAATGCAGTGACCGAAAAAAAGGTGAAAAAAGCAAAACGCACCAGGACCGCACAAACGCTGGTCGTGGGTTTTGGCAAGGCACTGTCGGGCGATCAGCAAGCGGGCCTTCGCGTTGTGCAGGGGCTGAGGAAAAACGTTCTGCCGGAAGGAGTGGAGGTTTTTGAAGGGGTCGAGGGCTGCGACCTGTCGGAGGTTTTCGCGGGGCGCCGAGAGTTGATCCTGGTTGACACGGTAAACCTCGCCGGCGCCGCCGGGAGCATCGTGGAACTGTCCCTGGCGGATCTGGTGGGCGACGGCAATGCGAATCTGCTGCAGCATGCGGATATTCGAAGCCCGCTGGCGTTAGCGTATATCAGAGAATGCGCCCCCCGATGTGTCAAGATATTCGGCATTATTCCCGCCTCGACCAACGGCAGCCCGGAAATGTCCGAAGAAGTAAGACGGCAGATCCCGGCGATCATTCGCACGGTGATGGAGGAAGTCAGGAACAGTCAGTTTTGAGGCGCGTCCGCAGGCACATGTTCACCATTTCATCGAGCTGTTTGGCGACGACATCCAATTGATCCTCCTTGATCGCTTCTTCCACCGTTTTGGCTTTTTCGGTATAGACGCTAAAGCCGGCAAATCCGCCGACGCCCTTGAGGGCGTGCACCTTGAAGGCCAGGTCGCGAAGGTCCCGCTTTTCAAAGGCCTGCTTCATTTCTTCGAGCCTGACAGGAAGATTCTGCACGAAGGTCTCGATCGCTTTGCGGTAATCGGGATTGCCATCGAGAAATGAGACGATCTCTTTGCCTGACTGGGCCTCTTGGATCTGTTTGGTTTTCTGCAAGCTGCGCCAGATCTTGCGTTCCATCTGTTTGCTGTTGATGGGTTTGCTGAGGTAGTCGTCAAAGCCGAACTCCAGCGCGGCCAATTCGTCTTCGCGTTTCTCGGAGGCGGTCATCGCGATCATCGGGGTCGAACCATTCAGTGCGCCCGCTCGGATCTGCCGCATGGCTTCGAAGCCGTCCATTTCGGGCATCTGAATGTCCATGAGAATGAGATCGAAACGTTTTTGGCCGCAGGTCTCGATCGCTTCCTGCCCGCTCGAGCAGCGAACCGGGGCATAATTATTTTTTCTGAGCAGGATGTCAAGCAGCGTTCGGTTCTCTTCGACATCATCCACGATCAGAATCTCGGGAAGCGACTTTTCAAGGGGCTCGGGCGGTTGGGCGGATTGCAGTTCAGATGGCCGGCCCGACGCAGAAGAACCGGGCTCCGCAAAGAAGACAAACAGCACAGCGGCGCCGCTGCAGGCCAGCTTCTGAATGAACGTATCGACCTGTTTTCCACCAATGGGCAAAGAAGTTTTCGTGCCGTTCAAGTCGGCCTTCTTAAGGCATTCGGTCAGGTCGGATGTCTCTGCATTCAGCAGATCGGCGGCCGCAGCGGACTCGAACTGCTGATTTGGCTTGCCGATCCACCGCGCCAGCGCGGCATTGACGTACCTGGCCGTGAGGTCGGGATCCATCAACATCACCGGCAAGGACCATTGATCCATCGCACAGGTATGGTTGAGAAAATCGCAGACGGCGCCGGAGCAGAGACCTTCGCCGGGGATCTGGCAATTCAACATGCCGGTGATGCGCCCGTTGAGCCCGCGCAGAGGGATGCGTGAAACCAGCATCTTCTTCTCGCGGGCGCCGAGTTTGAGAACCTGCGGCACGTGCATCAGATCAATGCCCTTGGTAAGGACCTCCCGATCCAGTTTGTTATCAGCGAACTGTTCGAAGCAGGCGCGCGGGTCATTGGCTTGTTCCAGGAGAGCCCCGAAGGCGGGATTCTGGCCCTTGATCTGACCGTTCTCGTCTTTCCAATAGAGTCCCAGGGGGACAGCGTTTAGAACCTGGCGGCAAAAAGACAGTTCGCGGCTGAATTCGTCAAAGAGCCTCTGTTTTTCGGCAGCGACACGGTTCAGTTCGCTTGTCGTCTGGCTCAGTTCCACCTGCTGCTCCAGGACAAGCCGCTGTTTCTGGCTGCGATGATAGAGAAAGAAGACCAAGAGCAGCATGACGAACAGGCATATAATGACGCAGAAAAATATCTGGTCGTACACGCCGGCGGAGAGTTCCAGCTTGGCGGCCTCGCTGATCGAGGAACTTAGTCTGTCAATGCAGGAGCTGCGTAAGCCTTCGGCGAGCAGGGAATCCTCGAACAGCGCAACGATGGATACGAGGAACAAAACAATAATAGCAGCAGCCGTTCTCATTCTGCGTTGAGATTTCGATCTAAATAGCTTTGTAGATGCTGAATATCCCATACTTTTCCGGTTTTATACGTTTTTCAATTCGTCTGTTTGAGAGCGCTGCTTAAGCGAAATGTGAGAAGTTTTACGGACAAACGAGTGCTAAATACAGTTCACGGGGGTGCTGCGAATTGTCGATATGATATTATAATTGAGTTTACCCTGACAACCGAGTAAACTGGTTTATTATTTCGCAGGTCCGATCATACAGATGCGTTTATTATATTGAAAGGATGGCCTAATGATTCTTCTGTACCTCATTCGCTTCATTTTTCTGATCACCGCAACGGCTTTTTTGGTCGTTGGACTCAATGAAACGGCCAAAAGCGACCAGGACATCTACGTCTTTATCATTGCCCTGTCGCTAACCATCGTGGCGATTATTGTCGAGTGGCTGACGCCCAAGAAATCCCTTTTTACATTGACGGGGATATTTTTCGGGCTGCTGGTCGGTATGTTCATCAGTTGGTCCATGAACCGTATCGTGCTGATGATGAACGACCTGTACTGGAAGTTGTCGGAAGATACCCTGCAGATGGGCATCTGGTTCGTGGACATCTGCATCTGTTACCTGTGCATCAGCATCGTGGTGCGAACGAAGGATGACTTCCGGTTCCTTGTGCCGTACGTGGAATTTACGCGGCAGATGAAGGGGCTTCGGCCGCTGGTGCTGGATACGTCGGTCATCATCGATGGGCGCATCGCGGATATCGCGCAGACCAAGCTGTTTGACGCGCCGCTGATTGTTCCGCGGTTTGTATTGAATGAACTGCAGCTCATTGCGGATTCCGCGGACAAGATCAAGCGCAATCGCGGCCGGCGCGGGCTGGACATGCTCAACCGGCTGCAGAACAGCCCCGTCGTGGAGGTGAAGATCGATGATACTCCCCCGCCGGGAATTGAAGAAAAAGGCGAGGTGGACCAGAAGCTGGTCGCGTTCACGAAGAATTGCGACGGCCGGCTGGTGACGAACGATTTTAATCTGAACAAGGTGGCCTCCCTTCGCGGGGTCGATGTCATCAATATCAATGACCTGGCCAACGCGCTCAAGACGGTGACGCTGCCGGGCGAGTCGATGTCGGTCAAGATCCTGCGCGTTGGCGAGGACCCGCGTCAGGGCGTGGGCTACCTGGAAGACGGCACGATGGTCGTGGTCGAAGGCGGCAATGACCGCATCGGACAGACCATTCCGATCATTGTCACCAGCGCACTGCAGACGTCGGCAGGACGGATGGTCTTTGGCAAATGCGAGGATGCGGTTGGAACCGGGGTGGACCGCGGCGGCATGGGCGGGGGCTACGATCCGCGAAAACGCAGACGCTACAACACCACTTCTTAACGCCGGCGCCCTGTGGAAAACGCAACAACAAATGCTCCCTGGATCGCTGATCGGCGTTTTACGGACAGTCTGAAATGGGGAAACTACAATAAAACTGGCGTTCTGCCGATGTGGGTGGCGGACATGGATTTCCGCAGTGCCGAAGCCATTATCGAGGCCCTGCGAAAGCGCGCCAACGAGGGCGTATTCGGATACGCGCGGCAGTCAGAGCAGGCGCTCGAAGCGGTAGTCGGCTGGCTCGATAAACGTCATCACTGGAAGATCAATCCCGAGTGGGTCGTGTGGATGCCGGGGGTAGTCTCGGCGATCCACGTGGCGGCCAGGGCATTCAGCGGGCCGCAAGAAGGCATCTTCACATTTACGCCGATCTACCCGCCTTTTTTGTGGTCGCCCCAGTCTTCGGGGCGCCGTACGGTAACTTGTCCCCTGCAATTAACCGAGAGCGGCTACCAAATCGACTTTGACCTGTTCGAAGAGACGCTGACGCCGGATACGAAAGTGCTGCTGCTGTGCAGTCCGCATAACCCGGTCGGGCGGGTGTGGACGCGGGAAGAACTGATGCGCGTGGCGGAGATCTGCCTGCGGCGAAAGGTATTGATCTGTTCCGATGAGATCCATTGTGACCTGCTGATGGGCCCGAATGTGCGGCACATTCCAACGGCCACTCTGTCACAGGAGATCGCCGAACACACGGTCACGCTGATGAGCGCGGCCAAGAGTTTTAACCTGCCGGGATTGAACTGCGGATTTGCCGTTATTTCGAATCCCACGCTGCGCAGGCAGTTCCAGGAAGCCGCTAAAGGCATTGTACCGCATGTCAATATCTTTGGATACACGGCAACACAAGCGGCATACGCAGACGGGTCAGCGTGGTTTGAGGAAGTGCTGGAATATCTCAGGGCCAATCAGGATTTGCTATATCATGCGGTGAACGAGGAGATGCAGCCGCTTTCGATGATCAAAGCGGAAGCGACGTATTTGGCGTGGATCGATTGCCGGGGTTTAGAGCAGGACAATCCGAGGGCGCTGTTTGAGAAGGCGGGTGTCGGGGTGATGGATGGGACGGCATTTGGGCAAAAAGGATTCGTACGGCTGAATTTCGCCTGTTCGAGGGAGCACCTGATGACAGCCGTGGAGCGAATGAAAAAAGCAATACACTACCACACTAACGTGTGAACTCTTACGCGTAGTTGTGCAGGCTTTGGAAAAGATTTGAAAGATTCACCCAAAGCAGAGTCATGATGATCGCTGCCATGCCCAGCAGGACCAGACTGTTGTGCAGGCGCAATCGCGTGGGCCAAAGCAGCCGGACATGCAGATAGATGCCATAGATAAGCCAGCTCGCCAAAGACCACAGTTCTTTAGGATCCCAGCCCCACCAATCGCCCCACGCGAGCTTGCCCCACACGCTGCCTAAAAACAAACCGCACGTCAGCAGGACAAAACCCGCGGCGGTCAGGCGATAGGTGTAATCGGAAAGCATCGGTATGGCCCTGAGCCGAACCGGGGAATTGGTGAGCGATGCCGCGGCAAATATGGCCGCCTTGGCCATGAAGATGTAGGCCAGCATGTAGGCGGCGACATGCGGACCAAAGAGCCAGCTTTGCAGGGCCGGCGGCAGCATCTGGGCTTCATTGCTGAACTTAAAGCCCGCGGGAAAGAGCACTACCAGAGCGATCACAGAATCAATACCCGAAAAGACAGGATGGAAGCGGTCAAGAATCTTGCCGGAGAACCAATGGATCGGGCCAATACAGGCGCCCAGGAAGAGGAAGACCTCGAACATATTCTGCATGGGCAGATGGCGGACCTGCTGCCAGCGATAGAGCACCGATACGATGCTCAGCATTGACGCGGCAATAAAGACCGTCGCGATCAGGCGGCGTCCGGCAGGCGTCTGGCTGCGGCCTGAACGCGCCGCCAGGGCCGTGAGTAAAAAGCAGGCAGCATAACCAGCCATTGACAAGTAAATGAGCAGGCCCTGCATATCGGCTTTAATGTGAAGGCCGCTCATTGAACCTCCGGAAATCGCTTCGAAGCGAACAAGATGGGGGCGAAGTGCCAGAAGAGCCCGACCACGATGAAGGCGTAGCCGGCAAATACGAGCCTGACACCCTGTGAGGAAACGATGAGGATGCCGCTAACCAGATGAGGACCTTCGAAGCCGAATGTATTCTGATAAAAACTATAACCGCCGTAGGCAAGCGGTTTGTTGACCTCGATCTGCTGCTGCTTCACGGGTAAGCCGTTGACCAGGATCTCCAGATCGCTTGTATAATCTTTCGGCATCATCGAGTCGGGGTAGTAGTCCGCCGCGGCGTTGCGAAGCCGGACGGCAAACGGCAATTCAAATGTCCCCCCGTCCTCGAGTTCGACAGTGTTTGACGTTTGGCCCTGCACAAGAACCATGCCGCCGCGCGGGATCAGCGGCTGTGAGCGAAAGCGGTTAAAAAAGGCATGTCCTTTTTGAGAGCCGGCCATCCCCCCTGCCAGTACCAGGGCCAAACCGGCATGCACGAGCAATGAGGGCGTGCGTTTTCTTGGTCGCGGCAGCAGAAAAAGCGAGGCCAAAAGCAAAATCAGCAGAACCCACCAGAAGGCCGTCAAGGGCAGGCTGTTAAAAAAAACCTTGGCGCGCTGGGCACCGGCGAACGCAGCCACGATGCTGAAAATCGTCAACCCCGTCATAAGCAGGACGGAAAGCATCAATACATTGCTGCGGACCTGTTTATCGTTCATAATTCGGTGCAATTAACCAACACTATTTCAACTGCAATGAAATCTCACGGACAAGCCTGTCGAGAAGGTCATCGAGCGCGCCGTGCAGGTTGACGCCGGCGGCGAGGGTATGGCCGCCGCCGCCATAGTTCTGGGCGATGAGGCGGACATCGACGCGGCCCTTGCTTCGAAGCGAACAGCGGAAGCCGCCGTCGGCCAGTTCGATCAGAAGGACGGCAGCCTCGACAGAGCCGATGCGCTGACATTCGTCAATCAGGTTCTCGGTATCGGGGCCGGAGGCGCCGGTTTCATCGAAATCGCGGCGCAGGATATATTGTGTAGCGATACGACCGTCGCTGTGAAGCTGAAGATGTTCGAGCATGCGGGTCATCAGGCGGAGCCGCGCGGGCGAAAACGACTGGTACATGCGCTGGTAGATCTCGTTGGGCCTTACGCCCAGGTTGATCAATCGGGCGGCGGTCTGGAAGATGCGGCTGTCTGCGTTGCTGTACTTGAACCAGCCGGTATCGGTTGAAATGGCGATAAAGATGGATTCGGCCATACGGATAGTGAGGGGCCAGCCGGCATACTGGAACAGGTCGAAGACGATCTCGCCGGCGGCCGCGGCGGCCGCATCGACGAGTTCGACTTGGCCCAGATGGTCGCCCGTAACATGGTGGTCGATGACCAGGATGGGCTTGCCGCTGGCGGCGAGCCAGTCGGCAAGGCCGGGGAGCTGAATGCGGCTGTCGGTATCGACGATGACGATCAGGTCAACCGCGGCATAGGTTTGAGGCAGATCCGCGGGCTGGATGTCGTTAGTCAGCACGGGGGGCTTTTCGTCAAACATGGCTTGGTACCAGCTCGCCAGCGGCGACAGGAACAGGATGTGTACCTTTTTGCCCTGCTGTTTGAGAATGTCGGCCAGGGCGCGGACACATCCGCAGGCGTCGCCATCCGGACGGATGTGCGTGGTCAACAGCACCTCGTGCGCATCGTTCAGCAGCTTGTTCGCTTTGTCAAAGACGGCGGCGGGCGCCTTGCGTCTATTCGTGTCTGTCTGTTTCATAGACATGGGATTTGAAGCGATTTGACATCGAAAAGCAACATCAATTTGCTTTTTCGGGGGGTGTCTACTATAATGCCGCGGCATCGGGAAAATGCTATGCGGAAACTCATCGTATTGCTGGCAGCAGTGTTATGCGTTTCGTGCCGGTCGTCTGTTTCTGTGCCGGAATGGAAGCAGCAGCCGCTGATCTTCCCGACAGACCCGGCGATGTCGAAGGGGTTTGTCAGCATTGAAGAGGAAGGGCAAACAATAACGCTGACGGCGGATTTCGGGAAGGCAGAGGGGGTTGAATCCGCGGCTGGTCTAAAGCGGATCGACATCCAGCGGCTGCCCACCGTGACGATCGTATCGGAGGGCCGCCAAGATATGCGCATCGGTCCGGTTGACGTCAAGCAGGCGGGAACGCATCTTTACGCAGCGTTTTCGGCGCGAACGGAAAAACCGGGAAGGATGTTACTGGCGGTTTACAAGGGCGATCGATTATGCGAAGGGCTGCTGAAGGTGCTGGAGCCGCAAAAGGAATGGAGACGATACCGGTTTATTCTGCGGATGCACGAGCCGTCGGACGCGATCACACTGCGGATACAGACGGACGCGGCAGTAGAGATCAGTGAGGTCGGGGCATTGTGCAAGGTCCCGCGTTAGTTTCTGATTTCACGGACAAGTCCTTCTTCACTAAAGCTGCGAAGGATAAAATGTCCGTGATACAAGATGCCGGCCGGAAGCCGGCGACACCTGATGGATAAAACAATGCAGCGGAGAAATACAAAGCAAGTTGCGGCGGGGCCTTTGAGATTCGGGTCGGGTCAGCGGATCCTGGTCCAGACGATGACGAAGGTCTTTACGACAGATGTTGAGGCGTGTGTGCGCCAGATCCGAAGGCTTGAGCGGGCGGGCTGCGATCTTGTACGGATCGCCGTGCCGACGCGGGCGGATACCGAGGCGTTCGCACAGATCGTTCAGCGTGTGAAGATGCCGCTGGCGGCGGATGTACATTTCGCGGCGGACCGCGCCATCGAGGCCATCGAGGCGGGCGCGGTGAAGATCCGACTCAACCCGGGCAACGTCAAGGATGCGGCGGATATTCGTCGCGTGATCGACTGCGCCAAATCGCATGGGGCGGCGATCCGGGTGGGCGTGAACGAGGCCAGCATCCGGGACTTGAAGGCGGACGTGCCGGCCGAGCGGCGAACGGCCCTGATGCTGGAGGAACTGCGGGTGTATCTTAGGCTGTTTGAGAAGATGGGCTTCGAGAACCTGGTGCTCAGCGCCAAGAGCGCTAACACCGCGCGCACAATCGAGGTGAACCGGGCGATCGCACAGGCGTTCGATTATCCGCTGCATATCGGGCTCACGCACGCCGGTCTGCCGGAAGATGCACTCGTGCCGTCGTCGGTGGCTATCGGGACGCTGCTGGCCGAGGGCATCGGCGATACGATCCGTGTGAGCGTGGCGGGCGACCCGGTAAAAGAAATACAGATCGGCCGGCAGATCCTGCAATCGCTGGGACTGCTTGAGCGCATGGGACCGGAGCTGATCGTGTGCCCGACGTGCGGGCGGTGCCGGATCGACGTGGTGGGACTAGCGGGCAAGGTCAAACGGCTGCTCAAGGACGTGCATACGCCGATGCGCGTGGCGGTGATGGGATGTATTGTCAACGGCCCGGGCGAAGCGGCGGACGCCGACCTTGCGATCTGCGCAGCCGAGGGCAAGGGCTATATTTACCGCAAGGGCCAAAAAATCGCCGTGGTCGAAGCCGCACTGCTGCTGGAGACGCTAAAAGAAGAACTCAAGAAGCTTGAGCAGACTTCTTGAGTTCTTGTGTTCTTGTGTTCTTGTGTTCTTAATTGCTTTCCCAGAGGATCATTCCCGGCTCATAGGGCTCTACCAGGTCGGGGTGACGCGGCAGGATGCGGATGGCAAAGCCGTGTCTGCCTGACATACGGCAGGGAATGGCACCGGTAAAGGTCGCCACACGGTCCGGTTCGAGGGAGTTTTCGACATACGTCGTTTCGACGACCTGGCCATCTTCGATCTTGCCGTTGGAATCGACGCGACCATAGTAGATCTGGACGGAGACATCCTCGGGGTTCAGCCGGCCGAGGTGTACGCGTGCCAGAACCTGGACCTGCGAGCCAACGCCCAGTTCGGGCTGGCTGCCGTAACCATCAAAGACCTCGCCTTCGACGTTCTTGATCTCCACATTGCGGATTTCAAGATCCTTCCAGTTCTGGCGCACGGCATTCCTCCAGGCGGCCAATTTCTTCACGCGTTCCATGCCATCGGCGGTGAGCTCGCTCCACTTGGTGTCGGCGCTGCTGTAGAACTTGCGGGTATATTCGGCGACCATGCGGCTGGTATTAAAACGCGGGGCGCACCATTTGATCGTGTTCTTCATGCGGCGGATCCAACGCCGCGGCAGACGGTCCTTGGCCCGGTTGAAGAACAGCGGCACGATCTCCTGCTCGAGCAGGTTGTAGATGGCCTGCGACTCGACCTGGTCCTGATAGGAAAGGTCGTCGTATTCCTCGCCGGCGCCGATGATCCAGCCGCAGTCGGGGATGTAGCCTTCGCACCACCAGCCGTCGAGGGTGCTGACGTTGAGCACGCCGTTCATGGCGGCCTTCATGCCGCTGGTGCCGCTGGCCTCCATGGGCCGGCGGGGGTTATTGAGCCAGACATCGACGCCCTGCACCAGGTAGCGGGCGCTGTCCATATCGTAGTCTTCCAGGAAGATCAGGCGCCGCCGGATCTCGGGATTTTCAGAGGCAAAGTGCACAAGCTGGCGGATGATCTCCTTGCCCGCGGTGTCGCGCGGGTGAGCCTTGCCGGCAAAGATGAACTGCACGGGCGTTTCGGTATTGGTCAGCAGCTTGATCAGCCGCTGCGGTTCGCGAAGCAGGAGATTGCCGCGTTTGTACGTGGCGAAGCGCCGGGCAAAGCCGACGGTCAGGGCCTCGGGGTCGAGGACCTCTTCGGCCCAGCTTAGTTCGGTATGGAAGGCCCCCCGCCGCTGCAACTGACGTTTGAGGCGAGTGCGAGTAAAGGCGACGAGGCGCTCTTTGCAGCGCTGGTGAATGCGCCACAGTTCTTCATCGGGAACCTGGTCGAGATTGTGCCAGATGGATTTGTCGATGACTTCTTCGGCCCAGCGAGAACCCAGGTACCGTTCGTACAGAGAATTCATCTCGGCGCTGGTCCAGGTCATCGCGTGAACGCCGTTGGTGATGGAGTTGATCGGCACCTCACTGACCGGCAATTGCGGCCACAGACCCGACCATATCTTGCGGGAGACCTCGCCATGAAGCTGGCTGACGCCGTTGCGGTAGGCCGCCATGCGGATGGCCAGGACGGGCATCTTGAAGCTTTCATGATTGTCCTGCGGGTGGACGCGGCCAAGGGCCAGGAACTGCTCGCGGTTGATGCCAAGCGTGCCATAGAAGTGGCCCAGGTACTTGTCAATCATTTCGACCGGGAATTCGTCATTGCCCGCGGCGACCGGCGTGTGAACGGTGAATATATTGCTGGCACGCGCTGTCTCGAAGGCCTCCTCGAAGCTCATATTGTGACGGCTGCGCAGTTTGCGAACACGCTCCAGCGCCATGAAGGCGGCGTGTCCTTCGTTCATGTGGCACACCGTGGGCTCAAGGTTCATGGCGAAAAGAGCCTTGAGGCCGCCGATGCCCAGGACGAGCTCTTGACAAATACGCGTTTCAGAATCACCGCCGTAAAGGGATTGGGTGATCGCACGGTCCTGCATGCTGTTGGCGGGCACATTGGTATCCATGAGATAAAGCGGTGTTCGCCCGATAGAGGCCTTCCAGACCTGCACCTGCACGGTGCGGTCCGGGAACTGGACGTTGACCGTAAGGGGATGGCCGCCTTCCTTATAGACCATTTCCAGCGGCATGTTGTGAAAATCGTTATCGAAGTAATGTTCCTGCTGCCAGCCGTCGGTGTTGAGGTATTGGCGGAAATAGCCCTTCTGGTACATCAATCCGACGCCGACCAGCGGGATGCCCAGATCGGAAGCGCTTTTGAGATGGTCGCCGGCGAGCATTCCAAGGCCGCCGGAATAGATGGGTAGCGATTCGTGCACGCCGAACTCGGCGCTGAAATAAGCGATCAGCGCGGAATGCCCTTCGCGGGCGTATATCTTGTTATACCAGGACGGCGAATCCAGGGTGCGGTTGAGCGTCTCACGAGCCTGGCGAAGCTGGTAGATGAACCCTTCATTATGGGCCAGATCCTCAAGCCTGGCCTGCGAGACCATGCCAAGCATCTTAACGGGGTTATGGGCACATTGTTTCCAGAGATCGTAATCGATCCGCCGGAAGATCTCGGATATTTCATAATGCCAGGACCAGTACAGGTTGCGGGCGATAACCTGCAAATCCTGCAAAGGCTCAGGCAGAGAAGGCCTGACCGTAAACGTACGTACCGTCTGCATGACAGATCGATCCTTGTGGTGCTCGGTTTTGGTGAAAACTTCCATTCGCAATATCCTTCGCTAAATCATAGTAGTTAGTATCTGTGTTCTTTTTCGGCCCAAAAAATGGCCGTCTTAATTGAAAAAGCCGGAATCTGCAGCTTTCCGGGTCCCAAATCTCGTACAAAACTGGAAAGAGCCGACTGCATAAAAACGGCAAAAGGTCCTATAGAACCACCAATTCTGTTCAATCCTTGTACCTGCTAAAGCGGCAAAAACCGTTTGGCCGCAATATTTGTCTATCGCGACCTGCCAGAAAAAGACGAACTGCCCTCCCCGCCAAGACCGGATTCGCTCATATCGTATGAAGGAGCGCTGACCAGGTCCAATACCGAATAAACTTCCGTGGTCCGCTGGGACAAAGTTCTGACGGTCCCAACCTTCAAAATGCCGTCCTTGATCGTAAACTTGAGCGGCACGCCATAACCGCTAACCGAATACAGTACGGAATCAAGGGCCTGAGCCGCAGAGATCACGCCAAATCCTTCAACCCCGATGGGAGAATCCTTTTCGACGAAGGCGTTGTTCTGGACATCCGACCAAAAAACGACCATTGGAAGATGCGGCCCCAATGAGTCACTGATCAATTTGAGAGCCTCATACAAAGGCGTCTCGGACGTGAGCGACGATAAATCGACCTTGGTCCCCATTAAGTGCTGCAGTCCATATTTGGGAATTTCCCGGCGAATCGGCTGCGGCTTGTTTTGCGGCCGCAACGGCGTTGGGGCAAGCGCCATTGCGATCGAATCGACCGGAGCCGTCATTTCGGAAATCACTTCTTTCGGCTGGATAAGGTTTGCAGAAAGCAGCCCGGCAGAAAGATTCTTACCATCGACCCACACCTCGGCTTCAAGGCGGAAGTAGTTACGTACTTTTGCATTTTTAAGTTCGATTTTTGTGGCCGAACGAAGCAGTTTGTTCAACTCCGCCATCGCCTCGGACTTTTTGTCTGAAAGCGACTGGGTATCTTTCAAGAGGACTTGAAAACGGGTCTGGGGCGCATCGGGAAAATCCACCAGCCGGCACTCAAATGAAACCGGCGTGAGGACACGCACGATCTCCGAGACATTGTAAGTGCCCTGCCGCATATCGGCGACGGCCGAAAAGCCCATAATGGCGAGCGAAAACATTATAAATCGCGAGAATCGTTTCATTTCTGGAACTAATTATGTTGAAAAAGTTCTCCAAATTCAAGTGGTTTTTCTCTTAAGCGGCGGCTTGACGAATGTTTAGGAGCGAGGACTTAGGAACGGCGTTTTTCAAGTAGAGAAACCCGTTTTCGGTTTTTTCTTCTTGCCTGACAGTACTGTTTCGATTAGACTTTTTGTTTTCGCTAAATGACAGAATTTTGGACCGAGAAATGGAGGTTATTAACTTGGCGACCCTTAATGAAATCCGTAACATCGTACTGCTTGGTCACGGCAATTCCGGCAAAACCTCGCTGACGGAAGCCATTTTGCACGCCAGCGGCGCCATCAACCGCCTCGGCAGCGTCGATGAGAAGAATACGGTAGCCGATTTTGATGAAGAGGAGAAAAGCCGCGGCAATTCCATCCATTCAGCCCTGACATATTTGACGTGGGAAGGCAGGCTGATCAACCTGATCGATACGCCCGGTTACCCGGATTTTGTCAGTCCTGCGTTAGCGAGCATTCCGGCGGTCGAAACCGGCGTGGTCGTCATCAGCGCCGCCTCCGGCATCGAAATGAACACACGGAAACTGTACAATGCCGCCATGGCCGCCAACAAGGCCCGCATCATTGTCATCAATAAGATGGATGCGGAAAACGTGGACCTGGCGGAACTGGTAGGCCAGATCCAGGAGACGTTCGGCACGCATTGCCGCTGCGCGAATCTGCCGTCGGCGGATAAGAAGTCGGTGATCGACTGCATCACCAATGACAAGGGCGACTCGCCCGTGATGGACGTGGCCACGGCGCATACCGAGCTGATGGAAACGGTGATCGAAGCGGACGATGCGCTGATGGAAAAATACCTGGGCGGCGAAGAGGTGACGACGGAACAGCTTTCGGGCGCGTTTGTCAAGGCGATGGCCGCCGGCACGATCATTCCGATCCTGTTCACGAATGCCCGGCAGGAGATCGGCATCAAGGAACTGCTGAACGTGATCGTCAACTACGCGCCTTCCCCGGCGGAAGCGCAATACCCGGTCCTCAAACAAGGCGAAACGACGACCGAGGTCAAGCCGGACCCGAACGGCCCGTTCTGCGGGCTGGTGTTCCGCGTCGGCTACGACCCGCGTTCGAATATGAAATACTCGTCGATCCGTATATTCAGCGGGTCGCTGGAGGCGACGACGCAGCTTTACGTGAATGACGCCAAGAAGGCCATCCGGCCGGGCCATCCGTTAAAGATGCAGGGCACCGATGCGAAGGAGGTCGATAAGGGCGTGTGCGGCGACATCGTGACGCTGGCCAAGATCGATGAACTGAAGCTGGGCAGCATGGTGCACGACGGCAAGTTCAGCGGCAAGTTTGAGATGCCCGCGGTGCCCAGGCCGATGTTCGCGCTGGCGCTGGAGCCGGCGGCGCGCGGCGATGAGAACAAGATCAGCGCCGCCCTGGAAAAGCTCACGGACGAGGACGCCTGCTTTACGGTGACGCGCGACAGCCAGACGAAGGAACTGGTCATCAACGGGCTGGGCGATTTGCATTTGCGCGTGATGCTCAGCAAGCTGGAGCACCGCTACAAGGTGAACGTGAATACCAAGCCGCCCAAGATCCCCTACCGCGAGACCATCACGGGCAAGGCGGACGGCCACTATCGCCACAAGAAACAGACCGGCGGCGCCGGCCAGTTCGGCGAGGTGTATCTGCGCGTGGAACCGGCCGAGCGGGATTCCGATCCGGGGCTGGTTTACAGTTGGGATATCTTCGGCGGCACGATCCCCGGGCAGTACGAGCCGGCGATCTTGAAGGGCATCAACGACGTGATGGATAACGGCTTCCTGGCCGGCTTTCCGATGCAGGACATCAAGGTGTCGGTATATGACGGCAAGTATCACCCGGTGGACAGCAAGGAAGTGGCGTTCCGTGCAGCCGGCAAGGGCGCGTTTATCGACGCGCTCGAAAAGGCCAAGCCGGCGCTGCTGGAGCCCATCGTCAATGTTGAGATTACGATCCCGGCCGAGAACATGGGCGATATTACCGGCGACCTGGCATCGCGGCGAGGGCGCGTGAGCGGGCAGGATATGCTGCCCGGCAATATGGTGGTGGTCAAGGCCCAGGTACCGCTGTCGGAGATGAGCAACTACAATAGCCAGCTTAAGAGCGTCACCGGCGGCCAGGGCAGCTACAGCATGGAACTGAGCCATTATGAGCCGACCCCGCCGAATGTGCAGCAGCAGGTGATCGAACAGTATAAGAAGCAGAAGGTCGAAGAAAAGGAATAATTGCCAGCGCGGGCGTCCCACCCACTTTTCTAAATGATTTTTAGAGAGCCCGGTTTCTTCTGAGAAGCCGGGCTTTTTTCATTTGCGGCATGGGCGTTGCGCCCGTGAAATCCTGGCACGGAGTGCAAGTGATATGATATACACTGCGGAACATGCTACGGGTCACTCACGTTCCCCGCTGCATGCCTGTGCGCGGTTGTGGGGGATTGGTAAAGACTGCCCGCGACGCTCGGATATTTGCATTGATGAGGACGGGATTGAATAGTAACGTGAGCGCATCGGCAGGATTAAAGGAGATTATCGAATGACGGGATTGATCGTAATCGGCGGGATTTTCCTGTTTGCGGTGCTGGTTATCGCGGGGATGTATAACAGCCTGGTGGGCAAGCGCAACCAGGTGCATAATATCCTGGGCACGATGGATGCCATGCTCAAAAAACGCTGGGATCTTGTGCCGAACCTTGTAGCGACGGTGAAGGGCTACGCCGATCATGAGCGGCAGTTGTTCGAGAAGGTGACCGAGGCCCGCGCCCGCGCGCAGTCCGGCGGGTTTATAACGCATCCGTGACCGGTGGAGCAAATCAGAAACGGCGACCCCGACGCCGGATGCCGCGCCCGGCATATTTCCGCTCTGGGCTGTACAATGTGCCGCATCTGCTGTAAACTTCGTAACCGAAAGGAGATTAATCGATGAAGATCAGGCACACGGCAACCGCTATCGTGATACTGTTGACGCTCGCCGCAGGATGCGTTACACCGCCGCCGGCGCAGAATGAATTGACCCGGCTGGTCGGTCGCGATTTGGTCCTGCTGCCCGACAAGAGCCTGGATTCCGTGTCGGCAAAGATCATCCAAAAAGATGTCATCTTTCTTGGCGAGGTGCACCAAATCCCTGAATTGTATGAGGCCGCCTATCAAATCATCCTCCTCGTCGCCGCCGAACGGCCGCTGGTCTATGCCAAGGAAATGGTCTATGGCATGCATCCCTTCCTCGAAGACGGCAGCATGGGACGCGCGAATCCTGTTTACACGTATACGCTCGCCCAACCGCTGGCACAGTTCAACGAGCGCCAGCCGCCCGACCGCAAAATCCTGATGACCGCGCTGGATGTGGAACACACGATTGAGCACGATAAAGCCTCCACCGTCCGTTTTTTGCAGGAACTGGTACGCCGGTCGTCCTCGCAGGACGTTCGCGATGCGCTGGAATCGCACATCCCCCGCTTAACAGACACAAAGAGCTTCGATGAGGTCGATGCGTACCTGCGCGAACTCAATAATCTTTTCATTTCGAATCTCAAAACATTCAGCGCCGCCGACCAGGACGAAATCCGCTTTTCACTCGATCTGCTTCAGGCATCCAACACATACAGACGACACAACGCCACGCGTTGGACAGATCTGCGCTTCTTCAACCAGGGGGTTTACCTGCGTTACGAGTATTTTAAAAAGACTATTGTCCGGGCCCACGAAAAAGCACAGCAGAGAAACGCCGCCCTGCTGTGCCACGTCGGCAACGGCCACGCCACCTACGGGAGTCGTTGGGAAGCGCATTATTTCGCCCGCAAATACCCGCCGACCCGGGGAAAAGTTTTCGCCATTCAGATGATTCCCTTGTACTATGAAGAAGATCCCAATATTCTCAGCAATCCGCACAAGGATGTCGATCCGATCGCTATCGCCGCCCATTCACTGATGGCTGACTGTGCCTGGGCGTGGCTGCCGCTGCAGCAGTTTCATAAAAATGCAAACGTGCAGCCCAGGTGGAGCGGCTATTTCCCTTCCGGCAAACCCGAGTGCGACGCCCTGCTCTTCATCAAAACCAGAGCCAAACAGAAAAAGTAGGTTCTGAAGCACTCCAGCAGGATTTTGAAGAGAACACAATGCCGGTCATTCCGAAGCCAGCGTCATCATTCCGAACGCAGTGAGGAATCCGCTGATTCACCCGCGGCGTAAGTTATGATTAATACCAATCCCCCTAAATAAATGCGCGTTCGACATATTTGGCTCGGCAAATGGATTTGATTTTTTCGGGGTTCAGGCACACTTTGTGCCAGGCATCACTGGCGGCCTGTCTTAAGTGATCATATCCTTCATAGACTCGGTTGGACCAATGATGCTGCCGCAGATACTGCCAGAGCTTTTCAATGGGATTCAGTTGCGGCGAATACGGCGGCAACGGAACAATCGTCACATTA